>JBMTCO010000136.1:0-6603 GCA_049430945.1 Cyclobacteriaceae bacterium | reverse complement strand
CAGCAGGATAAATACTACACTTACGACCTTCATGAAACGGAATATTTATCGACTAAAATAATCATTAAAAAATTGCTCCGGCAATAGTTGCAGACATCATGGTTGCCAGAAATGCAGCAAACATAGATCTCATTCCAAGTCTTGAAAGATCTGATTTACGATTTTCAGCCATTCCACCGATACCACCAATCTGGATAGCGATAGAACTGAAATTTGCAAAACCACAAAGCGCGAAGGTTGAAATCAACACAGCTTTTTCGCTTAAGAAGCCACCGGCTTTGAAAGTGCTGAGGTCGGCGTAGGCCAGGAATTCGTTAAGTACCATCTTCTTTCCAAGCAGGCTACCTACTTGCAGCGACTCGGTCCATTCCACGCCTATGGAAAATGCAAAAACGCGAAAGACCTGTCCGAGTAAATATTCCAGACCAAGACCTTTATAGGCACCTGCTGAAGAGGTCCGGATCCATTCATTGATTCCGCCCCATTCACCCAGGCCACCAAGCATCCAGTTAAAAGCAAGAATCATTGCAATAAAGGCCAGCAGCATAGCACCGATATTCAGAGCAAGTTTTACGCCGTCACCAACTCCGGAAGCCAGTGCATCCATCAGGTTCACGCCAAGCTGCTCACGATTCACCTGTAATCTTGAATCTACTTTTTCAGGCTCAGACTCAGGCATCATCAGTTTCGACATCACAAGGGCAGCAGGAGCATTCATAATGGAAGCACAGAGTAAATAGGTCGCGAAGTTCGCCTGGCTTTCAGGATCACTCCCGCCCAGCATACCCACATAAACGGCCAGCACACTTCCCGCAAGGGTTGACATCCCTCCTGTCATAAGACAAAACAGCTCCGACTGCGTCATGGATTTAATAAACGGCTTTACAAGCAGTGGTGCCTCGGTCTGGCCCATGAAAATATTCCCGGAAGCTGATAGTGCTTCCGCGCCTGAGAGTTTCATAGTGCGCACCATCACCCATGCAAATCCCTTCACTATTTTCTGAAGAAATCCTATATAGTAAAGGCCTGAGGTAACAGCCGAGAAAAAAATCACAGTAGGCAAAGCCTGGAAGGCAAATAAAAAACCAAGGTTGTGCCCTGCGGAGGCATCAGTAAAACTATTTACTGACAGCCCTCCAAAGAGAAAAACAGCGCCCTGCCTGGCAAAATCCAGAAAGGCAACAAATTTTGAACTTAACCAGCTGAATCCCTGGTTGATGAATGGGACTTTAAAAACGGCTATTCCGAAAACTACCTGAAGTATAATCCCCGTAAGGATAATTCTCCACTGAACAAGGCTGCGGTTTACCGATAAGGCATATCCGACACCAATTAAGAAAGCAAGTCCAAGAATTCCCCGGAGAATATCCATAAGTCAGGTTTAGGTCCCTGCTTCAATACTAATTGACCTGAAGGGCAAAAGCAAAGGATTTTTTAATTGCGCTTGTTTAGCTCATCCCTGATACGTGCTGCCTTTTCGTAATCCTCATGCTCAATGGCTTCGCTGAGCATTTCATTGAGCTTATCAAGCGACAAACTTTTAAGGTCAGCAACTGATTTTTTTGATGACTTTTCAGCAGCAGGTTCTGACTTTTCACCGGAGGAAATATCTTCAAACGGCTCATCCTCCTCCTCACCTTCTTCACTTTCCTCGCCTTCTTCAACTTTCACACCGGCCTCAGACAGAATGGTTTCATAGGTATAAATCGGTGCATCAAAACGAAGCCCGATGGCGATAGCATCCGATGGTCTTGCATCCAGTGAAAATTGCTTATCACCTGAATGAACCATCACCTGTGCAAAGAATACACCCTCTTTTAAATCCGATATCACAATTTCATCCACTGAAAAACCAAGGTCGTTACCGAGCGCTCTGAACAGGTCATGCGTCATTGGTCTTGAGGGCTTGACCTTTTCCATTTCCATGGCAATGGCCTGTGCTTCAAACATACCGATAATGATCGGCAGACGGCGGTCACCATCCACTTCGCCAAGCACAAGCGCGAATGAGCCTGACTGTGACTGACTGGATGATAAACCAAGAATTTCCAATCTGATTTTTTCCATTATTATTCTTTCAACGCTGCGGTAAGCCTGGGCAGGACCTCAAATGCGTCTCCAACAATACCATAATCTGCCGCCTTGAAAAAAGGACATTCAGGATCCTTATTGATGACTACAATGCATTTGGAGGCGTTGACACCCGCCAAGTGCTGGATGGCTCCCGATATGCCCGCAGCAATGTAAAGCTGAGGTGCAACTTTAATTCCTGTCTGACCCACATGCTCGTGGTGAGGTCTCCATCCCATGTCAGAAACCGGCTTGCTGCATCCTGTACCTGCCTTTAAGACCTTTGCAAGATCTTCAATAAGGCCCCAGTTTTCAGGTCCTTTCAAACCTCTTCCGCCGGATACAACAATCTCAGCTTCAGTGAGTAATATGTCTCCAGTTGATTTTTCTGTCGAAATGATTTTCACGCCAAAATCACTGTCCTTCAGCGCCGGATTGAATGAGGTAATCTCAACTCCTGCTGATGGGTTTTCCTTTACCTCAGCTGCATTTTTCCGTAGGGTCAGAATCATTTTCTCCCTTCCGGCTTTAACTTTTGAAAAGGCTTTTCCAGTGAAGATAGAGCGGCGGTAAGCATCTCCGGCAGGCTGCTCCGTTACACCAGTAATCAATCCCGCACCGGCCAGAACAGATGCCCTTGCTGCGGCAGGAGTACCCAGTAAAGTGCCGGCAACAATCAGGCGATCAGCAGACACCTGCTCCATCGCCTCTTTCATGGCAACACCCACAGCCATGGCATGAGGTTCATTAAATCTTTCATCCTGACAGTGCAATACTTTGGACACACCAAAGCGGCCAAGGTCTTTTAAAACACTTTCTTCAGCCGTTCCGAGAACGAGGACTGTAACATCTTTACTGCCTGTGTAACAAATAGCTTCCAGAGATCCTTTCCGGATTTTTCCTTCTGCCAGCTCTGCAAAAACCAAATCAGCCATATGATTATAAAACTTTTGCTTCTGTTTTCAATCTATTTACCAATTCCTTTTCCTGACCCGCTTCAATCATCTTAACAGCACCTTTCGCAGGAGGTAATTCAAAGTTTACAGGAGCCGATCCCGGTGTTATTGTTACCGGACCAACAACCTTCAGGGGTTTTGTTCTTGCCCCCATAATTCCCCTCATATTGGGGATTTTCCATTCTGCAATGGGCTCCTGACATCCTGCAACCAGCGGGAGCGGGCATTCTACAGTCTGTTTGCCACCTTCAACTTCCCTGACCATTGTTGCCTTACCATCAGTGATATCAAGTTTCATAACCGGTGAAACAGAAGGTATTCCAAGTATGGCACCGACCATGGCATGGACGACGCCGCCATTGTGATCTATAGATTCGCGGCCGGTCAATATAAGATCGTAACCTGAGGCCTGTGAAGCGATACAGGAAGCAGTCTGAAGTGAATCAGAAGATTCCTGATTTACCCTTATTGCATCGTCAGCACCTATTGCAAGGGCTTTACGAATAGTTGGTTCAGTTTCAGGCCCGCCGACGCATAATACTGTAACCGATGCCTGATGGCTCTCTTTCAGCTCTACCGCACGGGCAAGGGCATAATCATCATAGGGCCCTATTATAAATTGAACACCTGTGGAATCAAATCTGGTCTGATTTTCAGTAAAGCTGATTCTGGAGGTGGTATCAGGTACATGGGAAATGCATACCAGTATTTTCATAATTCAGCACATTTTTCAGCCCTGCAAGATATAAGTTTTCCTTCAATGGAATGGCAGGATTAATCTCTGCATCCACGGTAATCCACAGAAAATACAAACTCCTTTCTGGACACTCGATCAATCATAGGATCTCCCTTGAAATTTGGCTGATAACAGGCACCTGTAACCAGGTCAACAATCACTCCGGCCATTCCAAATCCAAAAAAGCTCAGAACCAGATTCCCAGTCCTGATTTTTGGATTGAAATACCAGGTCTGTGGCAGACAATCCGGAGCTGTTACGTTAACCACCAGCGGATCCTTTCTCATAAAAACCCCCATCGCATTGCCTTTACCAACACTCATGCCATTATTCAAGGAAACCTTAACGTCAAGCCGGTTTCGTGCAATCACGGATGCACTGTACTTACTTCCACCAAAAATGACACCACAGGAACTCAGTAAAAAGGTCACTGAAATCAAAAGAAGGACATTGTGAATTTTAATAATATAGAAATTAATCGGTTTGAATAGTGAAGAGTATCAATGCTGTAAGAATACCTTTTCCCGTCAGAAATTCCAACAGGGGAAAAAATCCATTCCGGATTCCGTCCGCTCTGAAATCACGAAAGCATATTATTGTTGAAATTACAAGCACAATTAAAAAAGGAAGGCTTATCAGCTCATTAAAGGTACCGGTAAAAACTGATTCAGGAATAAGTCCATTTTGGCTCATGAAAAAATATCACCTAAAAGAAAATTTATCACCAGTAACAGTACAGAGCGTTTCATTGAAGTTCAAATTTAACCATTTTGGGTACCCTGCTTCCCGGTGTCTATTTTAAAAATAAAAATATTATATCAATGATGCATGCAATTACGATCACAGAGGCCGGAGGACCACAGGTTTTGAAATGGATGCCTCATCCTCTGCCTAAACCCATGCCGGGGGAAGTGCTCATAAGGGTGGTCTGCGCAGGTGTAAACAGGCCCGATATTTCCCAGCGAAAGGGCCATTACCCCGCCCCTCCCGGTGCTGTTCAGAATATTCCCGGTCTTGAAGTTTCAGGAATCATTGAATCGGTCGGGCAAAATGTCACTCACTGCAAGCCGGGAGATAAAGTATGCGCTCTTCTCAGCGGAGGCGGCTACTCGGAATTTGTATGCGCTCCGGAAGGGCAATGTCTGCCGATTCCGACAGGCTTTTCATATGAGCAGGCGGCTGCCTTGCCTGAAACGGTGCTTACCGTATGGCACAATGTATTTCAAAGAGGGAGGTTAAAACAAAATGAGACCATTCTTATTCATGGTGGTACGAGCGGAATTGGAGTAATGGCCATTCAAATGGCGCGGGCGGCAGGAGCTGTAGTTATTGCCACCGCAGGATCTGATGAGAAATGTGAAAAATGCCTTGAGCTTGGAGCTGCACTCGCGATAAACTACAGAACGCAGGACTTTAAAAATGAAGTAAACAGGTTCACCAACCGAAAAGGCGTTGATCTCATACTTGATATGGTAGGTGGCGATTACACGCAGAGAAATCTTGATTGCCTGGCTGCCGACGGCAGACTGGTGTTAATCAATTTTATGGCAGGAAGAGAGGCAACCATCAATCTTGCTTCAGTACTTACCAGGAGACTTACCATCACCGGTTCAACACTCAGGTCAAGAGATTTAACATTCAAGCGTGACCTTACCGTGGAGGTTCGTGAAATGGTCTGGCCGTGGATTGAACAAGGAATTGTAAAGTCTGTAATTGATTCAGTTTACCCAATGAAAGAGGCTGCTGCTACGCACATCAAAATGGAGAGCAGTTCGCACATTGGGAAAATCATTTTGAGGAACGATTAAGATTAGATGTCCTTTATTATTCTGTATAAATTCATTAAACAAAGTCGAAATTAAAAAAAATGCCGATCTGATTGGATCGGCATTTTTTTTAGAACAAAGATTATCAGAATCTAATCAACTTTAACTTTCGACGCTTTCCACTTCTGGTTGAAGCATCCAGAATATATACCCCTACCGGATAATCAACTCCATAACGCACCTCAGAACCGGGCGCAAGGTCAATTGCTTTGTTCATCACCCGGCCCACTTCATTGTACACAATGATATTCATTGGCTCCACATCCTGGTTGGTGATAATAAACTCCAGATCACTTGGATTCGGAGCATAACCTATCTCCAGATTTGCCTCCCCAAATGAAAACTGATACTGAGTCGTGTTGTCGTGTGCCACCTTCTGATAAAGCGCTGACTGCGAAGTTGGATTTCCAAAACAGAAGTCCACATGGCTTATTGCATATGGGCGGCCAGTTGAAGGATTTATGGGAGATCTCATATCACTTCCGCTGAACGCTCCGGGACTCGGGAACTCATAAACATTTGCAAACGTAGAAGCCTTCACCACAATTTGTGTTATAGGCGAAGTAGAAGTAAAATCAAATGAATATGGACCTGTTTTAATTATTGTTACTGTTACTCCATTCTTAACCAAAACAATTGACGGAATATCGCCTTCATATCGGAAGCCACCATCACAAAGTGCAGGATTTCCTTCGACAGAAGTACATCCGCCAATAGATACTGATTTAACTGCCTGGCATCCGAGTGCATCAGTTACTGTAACTGAGTAGGTTCCCTTAGAGAGGTTAAATACAGAAGCTGTTGTTGCACCGGTGCTCCATACATATGAATACGGCGCTTTACCTCCGGTTACATTCACATTAACCGAGCCATCAGGACCAATGTTGCAAGAATCAGCAACTCCTGAAACTTCAAGCACAAGCTCAGAAGGCTCAGTGACCGTGATCGATGTAGTGGTCTGGCAACCATTCGCATCCGTTACTGTATATGTATATGTACCTGCTCCTACCGTAAA
>JBMTCO010000135.1:0-6606 GCA_049430945.1 Cyclobacteriaceae bacterium | reverse complement strand
CCTTTTCAATAAGTATTTGTCCGACTGGTTGTTCTGTTTTGGATATGGGGAAAACAGGAAATTCAAATCCTGCCTTTCGAATCTGATAGGAAGCTTCTCTCAGGGTATCTGCCACCTTTACAAAATCGGAAGAGATGGTGCCTAAATACTTACCGCTTAATTCCGGGTCGTTATTCATACCGCAAAGTTAAATACTGAATTCAAGGTTAAAGCAATAAAAGGTTAATCAGGATACTGAGTAGCGCTGCCAAAGCTCCTGAATGGATTGTTTACACATATCTTCCAGTTGTGGCATAAACTCAAAGTATTCCCTTTCAAACAGATCATAGTACTGTAGTAGATCCTGTGATGCATTTTCCATTCCGGATTCATAGGGTGTACGCCTCGCCATCCCGCCAAGGACCTTTTCTATACCTTCAATATTTCCATAGTTGGTCAGCCAGTCATTTTTTTTCATGAACGGCAAAACATATCGTGCTTTTTGAGGTAGCCGGTGCGCTTCTGTATCCGCATGCCTATAGAAATTCATGGCAAAATCCGGTAATGGCTCGGGGTGATGTTTATCCCAGTTTTTAGCCAGAAAATGATCATAAAATATATCAACAATTACCCCGCTGTAATGGCGGTATGTCGGACGAAGCCTGAGCTTACTTTCCCGCACAATCGGATGTGAATCTGTAAAGGCATCAATGTTGCGGTGCAGATGAATCCCGACAGCCATTCTTACAGGATATTCCTGCTCAGGCGTACGGCCTCTTACAAAGTCACCAATGAAATTTCCAATACGCACTTCCGGATCATCGCCGGACAGATATAAATGAGCCAGGTAATTCATCAGGTCAGGTGACAGAAACCGTAACCTGAGGCATACGGCGAAACTTGCGGATAGATTCTTCCACAGGTTTTACATTATACTTCCGCGACAATAATTCAACGGAAATATTTTCCTTGCTGTCGCGGATTAAAACAAGGAGCGGAATCTTACCCTGATGTGCCTTACAGATGCTTTCGATATCATCCATCAGCTTTTTGTCAACATCGCCTGCCTCAACTGTGATCTGAATACCTTTGGTGCGCTTTAGGCCTATTTCATTCAGTAGGTCCATTGATTTAATCCTGAACTCAGGTTCTTGATTTCCCCAACTTCTCCTGGCGACAGTACCTTCTATGAATAGATTGTAACCCGGTGTGAGGAAGGACTTGAACTTCAGGTAATCTTCACTCCACAATATAAACTCATTTTTTCCTGAATAATCTTCAAGTACAAGTTTTCCGAATGGCTTATTTGTCTTGGTAACCCTGTGCTCCACTGAAGAAACAATTCCGCCGAGGCGGATTTCCTTGCCAATCTGTTCTTCAATGTCAGCAAGTTGTGTAAGTGGCGTATTGCAGAAAGTTTCCATTTCAAAACGAAAACTGTCGAGCGGATGACCTGAAATATAAACGCCAACCACTTCACGTTCAAAATTCAGTTTTTCAATTTCTGAGAATGGTTCAAGCGGTTCAATTTTAGGCTGGGGTATAACCGCACCGGAACCTCCTCCAAATAAGCTTGTCTGTGAACTGGTTTCCTCTTGTTGGACTTTTGAAGCAAATTTTATCGCTTTATCTATCAGGCATGTTTCACCTTCTTTTGCTGCTATATATTGCCTTCGGTGCACACTGGGGAAGCAGTCAAATGCACCGGACAGCGCCAGACTTTCATAAGTTTTTTTATTGACTGATCGCTGTGAGAGCCGTTTTGCAAAGTCAAAAATGTCTTTGTAGGCACTTCCTGTTTCCCTTTCGCGGATGATGGCCTCCACAGCAGCATCACCGGTCCCTTTAATGGCCCCAAGTCCAAAACGAATTTCTCCTTTATCGTTGACTTCAAATGAAAATCCTGACTCATTCACATGTGGTCCTAAAACAGGGATTCCCATCCGCCTGCATTCTTCTGCGAAAAAGGTTACGTTTTCGATGTTGCTCTGGGAGTGAGACAAAACAGCTGCCATATATTCTGCAGCATAATTTGACTTGAGCCACGCAGTATGGTAAGCTACCAGAGAGTAACAGGTAGAGTGTGATTTATTAAAAGCATATTCTGCAAATGCTTCCCAGTCCTTCCAAACTTTTTCAGCCATTGGAATGGGATAACCACGATCCTTACATCCTGAAATGAAGCGGTCTTTCTGTTTATCAAGAACATCACGGAGTTTTTTACCCATGGCCTTACGAAGCACATCAGCTTCGCCCTTTGTGAATCCTGCAAGTTTCTGTGCAAGCAACATCACCTGTTCCTGATATACGGTAATTCCATAAGTATCTTTCAGATACTCTTCCATGTCCGGATGGTCGTATGTAATCTTTTCACGACCATGTTTGCGGGCAATAAAAAGCGGAATGTATTCCATAGGGCCCGGACGATAGAGTGCGTTCATCGCAATCAGGTCCTCAAACTTGTCAGGCTTGAGCTGTTTGAGGTATGCCTGCATACCATCGGATTCAAACTGAAATGTTCCTGTAGTCTCGCCACGCTGGTATAACTGGTATGTTTTTACATCATCCAGCGGAAGCTTGTCCACATCAATGTCAATCCCATGCCTCTTTTTTATGTTTTTAATTGCTGTCCGGATTATGCTTAATGTGGTAAGACCAAGAAAGTCCATCTTCAGCATTCCGGCTTTCTCCACAACTGCGTTGTCGAACTGAGTTACCAGCATATTACTGTCTTTGGCAGTGGATACCGGTATCAGTTCGGTCATATCCCGGGGTGTGATGATCACGCCGCACGCATGTGTGCCCGTGCTTCTCACAGAACCTTCAATAATCTTGGCTTGCCTGAGAACCTGTGATCGCAGATCCTGTCCTTTAAGAATTTCTTTTAGTTCACCAACCTCATCAAATGCTTTTGAAAGTGTGGTACCGGGTCGTTCCGGGACCATCTTTGCCAGGTTGTTCGCCTCCGGCAGCGACAATTCCATAACCCGGGCACAGTCTCTTATGCTGGACTTGGCAGCCATGGTGCCGTAAGTGATGATCTGAGCTACCTGACTGGCGCCATATTTTTTGATTACATAATCAATAACCTTATCCCGCCCCTCGTCATCAAAATCAATGTCAATATCCGGGAGACTGACGCGGTCAGGATTCAGAAATCTTTCGAAAAGCAGATCATAGGAAATCGGGTCAACATTGGTGATTCCTGTGCAATACGCCACCACTGAACCTGCTGCCGAGCCTCTTCCCGGTCCTACAGAAACACCAAGCTCCCTGGCTTTTGAGGTAAAATCCGCAACAATCAGAAAATACCCCGGGTAACCGGTTTTTTTGATGGTTTCGAGCTCAAAGTCTATCCGCTCTCGGATTGCGCCGGTAAGCTCAGGATATCTTTTCACGGCACCCTGATAGGTAATGTGACGCAGATATTCGTCCTCTGAATCAAATCCTTTGGGTATGTCAAAGCGCGGAAGCAACACCTCTCGCTCCAGCTTGAATACCTCAATCTTTGAAAGTATTTCCTCCAGTGTTTCAAAAGACTCCGGCAGGTCCCTGAACAGCTCAGTCATTTCCTTCTGTGACTTAAAATAGTACTCAGAGTTGGGAAGGCCATAACGTTTTCCTCTGCCTTCTCCGATGGGTGTGGATTTGAATTCACCTTCTTTGATACATAACAATACATCATGGGCATTTGCATCCTCCTTGCTCAGGTAATAAACTTCATTAGCCGGAAAATATTTAACGTCGTATTTTTTACAGAACTCCAGCAAGGTCTGGTTCACATGATCCTCCTCAGGAAGACCGTGACGGTTCAGCTCTGCATAAAAATCAGCTCCGAATAATTTATGCCACCATTTAAATGCTTCCTCCGCCTGACGGATACCGGTATGAATGATCAGATGAGGTATCTCAGAGTTAAGTCCTCCTGTTGTTGCTATCAATCCTTCCCTGTATTGCTTCACCAGTTCTCTGTCAATACGCGGATGGATACCATACAAACCTTCTGTGAATCCCAGTGAACTCAGTTTTGCTAGGTTGCGGTATCCCTGTTCGGTTTTTGCAAGCAGGACCTGATTGTAACGACGATCCGGACTTTCTTTTGTGAATTTATTTTTAAGTCGCTCTTCCGCAATGAAATATTCACAACCCAGGATAGGTTTAATATTATGTTTAAGGGCTTCGGAAACAAAACTGAATGCCCCGTAAAGATTTCCGAAATCTGTCAGCGCCACGGCCTGCATGCCACTTTCTTTTGTTCTGGCGATGATTTCAGCGACATCTGCAGTCGCCTGAAGTACCGAATACTGGGAATGCAGGTGCAGATGAAAAAATGGAGCAGTGGTCCCTGGGGCTTTCCTCTGAATTTTTTCCTTTCCAGAGTCACTTGCATTTTTTTTGCTGAAGTTGGCTGCTTCAAGATCAGGGGCCTGATATTTTATTTTATCTACCGCGGAATTATCCACGGGTTTTGCAATGCCAATTTTTAATAACTCAAAAAAGCAGCGGGCTGTGGCATCTACATCGTAGGCTGCATCATGGGCATCATTGACATCTTTGTTGAAGAGCTTTTGGTGCAGCTCGTTCAGCTTTGGCATTTTGAATTTACCTCCCGGGCCTCCGGGCAGGGAACAGAATTCAATGGTCTGTGAACTGGTGTCAAATTTCTTTCGTTCCAGAAGAGGGGATGTGTCTCTGTTTTTACGAAGAAGCTCTGCTCCGATAATGTTTACGTCAAATTCAATGTTGTGACCTATAATCAGGTCTGCTCTGGTCAGGTCCGCTGTAAAAGTTTCAAGTACCCAATCCAGGTCCTTTCCCTCCTCCAGTGCCCGGGCAGTGCTTATGCCATGTACCTGCTGGGAACGAAAGGGTATATCAAAGCCTTCCGGTTTGATAATCAGATTCCCCCGGTTTAAAAGTTTGCCGGAATGGTCATGAAACTGCCAGGCCAGCTGAACCAAGCGTGGCCAGTTGTCAAAATCAGTCAAAGGCGCACTTTTATTACGCGGAATTCCGGTGGTCTCCGTATCAAAAATCAAATACATGGGCTAAAACGTAGTGGGATGGCAAATGTAATGATTTAAAAAACGGCTTACCGGGTAGGAACCTACCTTAAACATCATTTTTTATGTAGAAAAACACAATCAGGAATGATAAAAAAAGTGCCAAATCACTGCGACTCTGATCCAAAAAAAAATTAGTTGATCTGTTTGTGTTTTATGCTGCCTGATTAACCTGAATTACATCTCCTTTTTAATATTTTTGGCCGTTTGAAACTCACCAATTCCCTTTCTTATGAAATGGTTGCTAGATATGTTCTCTTCTTCCCTGGGCAGGAAACTTACAATGGCCCTCACGGGGCTTTTCCTGATACTTTTCCTCGCCGTCCACCTGGCCGGAAATCTTCAGTTGCTTAAAAACGACGGAGGGCGCTCCTTCAACATCTATGCTGAATTTATGAGCACCAACCCACTCATTCAAATCGTTTCAAAAGGCAATTTTGCCTTTATCCTGATTCATGCGATTTGGGCAATCCTGCTCACAAGACAGAATAAGAATGCACGCGGATCTGTAGGCTATGCTGTTCAATCAGGAAAATCTTCCCATTGGACCTCCAGAAACATGGGAATTCTTGGAACAGTATTACTGGTATTTATTGTCATCCACCTCAAAGACTTCTGGGCAAGTATGCACTTTGGCCAGATGCCCGTAGAAGCTTACGATGGCCAGACTTACAGGAACATTTACTGTGTGGTTAATTTCTGGTTTCATAAAGAATGGTATGTGGCCCTGTATGTAGTGTGTATGGCTGCAGTGGGTTTCCACCTCTATCATGGTTTTGCCTCAGCCTTTCAGACTCTTGGTCTGAACCACCTGAAGTATAATCAGCTCATTCAGAATGTGGGACGGGCGTTTGCCATCATCGTTCCGGTTCTGTTTGCACTGATACCGGTTTTGATGTATCTGAATTCACCTGTTCAGCAGGCTTGTATTGATTTTTTCAACTAACTGAATCACTCTGACTATGACGCTAGATTCCAAAATTCCCGACGGACCGATATCCGAAAAGTGGAGCAGGCATAAGTTCAATCTGAAGCTTGTCAATCCGGCAAACAAGAGAAAATATGAAGTGATTGTGGTTGGTACCGGCCTTGCCGGCGCATCTGCAGCCGCATCCCTTGCCGAACTTGGATATAATGTGAAGGCATTTTGTTTTCAGGACAGCCCCCGTCGTGCACATTCTATCGCTGCACAGGGGGGTATTAATGCAGCAAAAAATTATCAAAATGACGGCGACAGTATTTACCGTCTGTTTTATGACACTATAAAGGGCGGTGATTACCGTGCCCGTGAAGGCAATGTGCACCGCCTCGCCGAGGTCAGTGTTAATATTATAGACCAGTGCGTGGCACAGGGTGTTCCCTTTGCACGCGAATATGGCGGACTGCTGGCAAACCGTTCATTTGGCGGAGCCCAGGTTTCAAGAACATTCTATGCACGCGGTCAGACCGGCCAGCAGTTGTTGCTTGGTGCCTACTCTGCACTCAACCGTCAGATTGCAAACGGTCGTGTGAAGATGTATGCACGTCACGAAATGCAAGAGCTTGTGATTGTTGACGGTAAAGC
>JBMTCO010000134.1:0-6679 GCA_049430945.1 Cyclobacteriaceae bacterium | reverse complement strand
AATCATAGACGGGATGATAGGCCGCCGCCATCAGATCATGAAATGAGTCCATCTCAGGCCATTGCTCGTCAGAAGCTTTGTTTTCAGACTTAGGTGCGCAGGAATAGAACAATCCTGTCAGTATAAAAAACAGCAGATACATCTTTTTCATACGATATAAATTAGAGGTTAAATTATCCGATTCGCTTGGTCACAATTTCAGCAAGCAGCAGAAGCCCCTCGCGAAGCACAGCATCCTTCATGGAGCCCAGATCATCCGGGGCATTTTCTTTCGGCTTTACCTTTGTATCAAGTGACGCTTGCGCTTTTTTCTTTTCAGCTTCACTGATCTCATTGCGCCGGGTGTTTTCATTCAGAGAAATTTTAGTCTGATTGACATTTGTCCTTAAATCCTCCGTCTCAGCCATGTACTCCCGAAGTTTGGGATCTGACTTTAAATGCTCCTGAAGCGTGCGGTTAAGCTGAACCACCATCTTATCATTTACTTTGTTTACACTCTGATAAGTGGCAGGCTGAATCTTATCCCATGGTAAAGCCGTCTTCTGTGCGCTTTCGCCGAACTTATCGGCATCATAAGCGCCTTTAAGTAAAACATCCGGCACAACGCCCTTATGTTGCGTGGAACTTCCACTCACACGATAAAATTTCTGAAGTGTTACCTTAAGTTCACCCACAGGTTCCGCAGCCCCAAGCATTCTGCTCAGGTCAATCACCTGCTGAACAGTACCTTTACCAAATGTAGACTCTCCGAAAATCACACCACGGCGGTAATCCTGTATGGCTCCAGCAAATATTTCTGAAGCTGATGCGCTGAAACGGTTTGTCATTACCATAAGCGGTCCATCCCAGGCAACACCAGGTTCATCATCCACTTGTACATCAACCCTGTTGTCAGAACCCTTAACCTGCACCACGGGGCCATCCTTAATAAATAATCCAGTAAGGTCAACAGCTTCTGTCAGACTTCCGCCACCATTATTTCTCAGGTCAACCACCAAACCTGAAATTTGTTCTGTTTTAAGTTCATCTATTAATTTTTTAACATCTCTGGTGGTGCTGCGATAGTTCGGATCTCCCTTTCGGTATCCTTCAAAATCCATATAGAAGCTGGGTAATTTTATTACACCAAGTTTAACAACGGAACTTCCATTGTGGTATTCAATAACCTCCTTTTTAGCAGCCTGATCCTCCAGTTTGATTTTATCCCGTACGATGGTAATGGTTTCAGAAGGACCATTTATACCGGTAGCAGCAGGTATAAACTGAAGTTTCACTATAGTTCCTTTGGGCCCCTTAATGAGTTTTACAACATCATCAAGTCTCCATCCTATCACATCAACCAGTTCTCCTTCCGTTCCCTGTCCGACGGCTATGATGAGATCATTAGGGTGCAACTTTCCGCTTTTATCAGCGGGTCCACCGGGTACAATTTCAAAAATCTTTGTGTAGTCGTTGTCAGATTGTAAACGTGCACCAATTCCCTCAAGGGAAAGATTCATATTCTGTTTAAAAAGATCTGATGCTTTGGGGGAAAGATAATTGGTATGCGGATCAAAGGATTCGGTAAGTGCATTCAGAAATACAGAAAACACATCCTCAGAATTAAACTGAATCACTGATTTTTTATAGCGTTCATAACGTGTACGGAGTGTAGATGTAATTTCAGAGTCAGCTTTTCCTGAAAGTTTCAGTGATAACGTCTGACTTTTGATATTCCGGATCCATACCTCATTCAGTTCCTGATCATTTTTAGCCCATGGCGCATGATCGCGGTCGCTGTCATAATATTCAACACCGGAGTAATCATATTTGCGATTAATCAGATCATTCAAAACAACATCCATCTGATTTAAAAATCGCTTCCTGAAGACTCGATAAATATAAAAACCTGCCTCAACATTTTCCTGGCTGATCAGATTGTCAAGCCTGTAGCGGTACTGATCAAAAGATCGGATATCAGATTCCAGGAAATAAGAGCGTGACGGATCAAGACTTTGTATATAGGCGTCCAGAAATACGGAGGAAAGGGAATCAGTAAAAGGCATCTTCCTGTAATGGTATCTGGTTAGTAAGGTTGCTACCATTTTGGCTTCCCGACCATTGACTTTTGATGGAGCCAGCGCCAGGGTATCTCTGTTTGCCAAAAGAGGAGTCAGTGTGCCCGTAAGCACCAGTACTACAAACAATCTCCGCATGAACCTGATCATTAATTTCAAAGTTTATTTTAATTTTTGGATCCGTAATCTTTGAGAAACGCCGCTGCCTGATCGGGGGACCTGAACTCCCAGGATTTTTTGCCCTCAGCTGCAGATACTATTTCAACCTTCACCAATTCCACCGGTCCATAAAAAGCCCGAGAAGACATTTTGAAATTTCTATAATCCTCGGCCTCATTTTTTGAAACATGAAACTGGGTTGCTCTAACACTTTTACAATAAGAACACTGGTAATGCCTGAGTAGTTCAAGCGGAGTACCGTCCTCCTTTGTGGCAATAACCTCTTCCCTGCTTATTTTCATAGTATGAAACGTGCAATTGTTGCACCTTAATGCCGTGAGGTGCCCGGGATATTTTTCAATCTGAACATCATTGGTCTGATCATCCATCCAAACGTCATAGTCAATTGAAAAGATATTTTCTTCCGCCTGCATACCCTGGTCCAGATGGACATCTTCTTGTTCTTCAGTAAGCAAACGCATCGGATTACCGGTCCGTGGATTAATTCTTGGCATATACCTCCACTTATTCAGTCTTCTGTTCAGGATGGTGGGAAAATAATATTCAATTACCAGATGTGCTACATATCCGATAATTGTTGCAGCCGCAAAACCAAAAAATAAACGGACGAAAAACCATACGCCTACCTCCGTAAGATTACCTTTTCCCATTCCATACAGGTTAACGAGTAATCCACCGGTAGCTGACACCATGTACCAAACCCGCTTATAAGTTTTGGACTCATTTGTCCTTAAAAAATCATATTTTTCTTTTGCTGTTTTAAGAAGACCAATCCTGGTTTTGTGGATCAGAAATATTAAAAATGCTGCGGCCAGACTCAGAACTGAAGCAATGATAATGATATTGTAAAAAAATTCAAGAAAAGGCGATTGGGAGGTCATAGAAGTGAGTTTAATTAGTAAACTTACGTTGAAAACAATACAAAATATAACGCCCGGATTATGAGAAAAGTATGCTTCCGCATTCTGGCAGGTTTAAACCGGATTTTGTTGCCCAGTTTCATTCACAGAGATCTGAGCCAGCTTTCGAAATTCTCAAAAATGGTCATAGCTTACAGGTTCTGGGTAACACGTAATTCATTAGATTAACGGCTTAATAAGCCCAAAAATAAGGTTTTTTTGTGCAATATTGCACAGTTAATAATTTCTCCTGTACATTTGAGTAAAATGGCTTCAGGCTGAAAAGATTCCATAATGTCTGTCTTACCGCTCAAATTTATTCCTTCACCTGTACCGCTCAGGTATGAATATATTTATACGGCGACAGCAAACAAATCCGGTCGCATGCAATACCATAGGATACGCCCGGGTCATACAAGGCTAAGAATCAGCAGATCAGATTTTATAAGGGCCTACAATGAGCTTGAAATTCTGGCAATCCGCCCCCTGCAAATAAGGGAGAATGATATAGCCTTTCAGCTTGAGTTTTATGTTTAGGAATCGATAATAGATTCAAGGTCAGCAGGACTGTAACCAACAGATTTGATAGTTTTATTGTCAGCAGTTCTGTAGACAAGCCATTTATCTCCCTCCCTGCGATAGTAGCAGTCTTCTCCTTTTGTTTGCTTGAAGTATTGAACGGTCCGCTCAGCCTCTTCTTCAGTGTTACATGCTTTGCTCATATTAGAACGCTGAACTTCACTGAAAAGTCTGTCAAATTTATTGCCAAGACCAAACTCAAGAATTGCCCCGGACAGCACATACTGAATATCACACAAGGCATCTGCAATTCCGATAATATCCTTTTCGCGAATGGCTTCCTCCAGTTCTTTTAACTCTTCAGCGATAAGGTCAACCCTTAGTTTACACCTTTTTTCATCAGGGATGGCCGGCGATTCAAGAACAGGATGCTTGAAAGTGCGGTGGAATTCAGCCACCATTTGCAGAGATTCAGGTTGCTTCATGTGTATTGGAGGTACGATTGTACCGGCAATTTATTCTTTAGAATCAATTTAAGCCGGTAATTTTATATTTGCAGGCGAAAAAAATATCATGAGAGCAAATTTTGTTGAAGAATTGAGATGGCGGGGGATGATCAGTAATCTGATGCCGGGAGCTGAAGAGCAGCTTATGAAAGAACAGACAACCGGTTATATCGGCTTTGACCCGACAGCCGACTCGCTGCACATTGGAAGCCTGGCCCAGATCATGACCCTTGTGCACTTCCAGCGTTGCGGTCACCGTCCAGTTGCACTTGTCGGTGGCGCCACCGGCATGATCGGTGATCCTTCAGGGAAAAAAGAAGAAAGAAAACTACTTGGAATTGAGCAGATCAGGTACAATGAATCGTGTATAAGAGGGCAATTGCAGAAGTTTCTTGATTTTGAAAGCAAGACCAATCCGGCAACCCTTGTAAACAATTATACATGGTTTTCGGATGTGAAAATGATAGAATTCCTGCGTGATACCGGGAAATACCTTTCTGTTAATTACCTGCTCAGCAAGGGATTTATAAAAGACAGGCTGGCGCAGGAGCAGGAGTTATCTTTTACTGAATTCAATTATATACTGATGCAGGCCTATGATTTCCTCTGGCTTTTTGAGCATAAGGACTGCAAACTGCAAATGGGTGGTTCTGATCAATGGGGAAACATCACCGCAGGTACAGATCTGATAAGAAAAAAACTTCGTGGTGATGCCTGGGGTATAACCTGTAATCTTATTACAAAAGCAGACGGAACCAAGTTTGGAAAAACAGAGCAAGGCAATATCTGGCTGGATCCTGCCAAAACCTCTCCATACAAGTTCTACCAGTACTGGCTCAACACATCGGATGAAGATGCCGCCTCATTTATCAAAATTTTCACTACAAGAACACGGGAGGAAATTGAAAGCCTCATAGCTGCACACAGTCAGAAACCACATGAGAGACTCCTGCAGACTGAACTTGCAGGGGATATAACAACGAGGGTACACGGAGAAAAGGAGCTTAACAAAGCCATTAAAGCATCTGAAATCCTTTTTGGAAATGCTACGGCAGCAGACCTTGAATCGGTTGACGAAGGGTTGTTATTATCAGCGATGGAGGGTGTTCCGACAGCAACCGTTTCAAGCGAAACATTTAAGGGTTGTGCAACTGTAACGGACCTGCTTTCTGATGTAACAGGTAAAATTATTTTTCCTTCAAAAGGTGAGGCCAGAAAAATGATACTGGGCGGCGGTGTTTATGTGAATAAGGAAAAGATCAGCGAACCTTCTGTTAAGCCTTCATTTAATTTATTACACGGAAAGTTTCTGGTTGCGCAGAAGGGCAAAAAAAATTACTTCCTGATAAAGGTTGATTAGCATTTAACGTGCCCTGACGTAAAGGGTAACCTTTCCTTCAGAAATCGGGGGCACTTTTTCTCCCAGTGGGGTAAACTTTCTTTTAAGAATTTCTTCGCGGCATAATTTTTCCGCAGCGGCACTGATACCTCTTTCCAAAGTGGTAAGTCCCACGATATCGCCATTCTCATCAACGGTAATCTTGAAGACAATTTTTCCGGGACTTTCATTAGCAGGCAGTTCAGGAGTTGGCTCCTTATCCCATTTCCATCCACTAAGTGAAAGACCGGAACCTGCCACGCCTCCACCCCCGCCACCCTGAGTACCATTAAAAAGCGCATCATTATCAACTTTTCCCTCCTTTACACCCTGATCACCTTTTGCACCGGAAACATTGCCCTGTCCCGGAGATTTAGTGGTTTCCTTAGGCTGTTCGGGATTAAAAACCGCTTTCTGGTCAATGACTGGTTTAATTTTAACCGGGTCCTCCTTTTTTACTTCAGCAGGTTTTTTTACAGGCTCCGGCTTTTTAACAACCTCCTCTTTTTTCACCGGCTTTGCAGACTCCTCAACAACAACAGGACTCTCGGTTTTAGAAACATCAGGTTCAGGAAGTTTTTCTTCCTCCACCTTGACTTCCTCAGGCTGACTTTCCTCTTGAGCCTCTTCCTGCGGTGTTTGTTCAGGTTCAGTTTGTGGTTGAATATCTCCCGATCCGGCGGAATCCATTCCAAAATTCAATTCAATTCCATATTCAGGAAGAGGAGGATCAGGTGCTTTCCAGGCAGCAAGAAAAAACAAGACAACTGCAATAATAATATGAAGTGTGACTGCAATTAAACCTGCGATGGTGCGGTTTTTCTTTTCATGATATGTTTCACTTAAGCCGGACATTTATTTGGGCTTGGTGGCAATGGTTACTTTGGCTTTTAAACCGGTAGCGATGCCTGCCACGTAAACGAGTTCTTTGGTTGGAATACTTTCATCGATATGAAGCACCACCACACCCTCACTACCTGAGAGCTTAGCAGCCAACTCAGATTCCAGTGAGCCTTTTGTAACTCTTTTCTCATTAACAAAATACTGAAGATCTGAAGTAACGGTCACTGACACCTTTTGCATTTCAATGGCTGCAGATTTGCTTGACGGCAGATTCACAGGCAATCCGGAGGGTGTAAT
>JBMTCO010000133.1:0-6721 GCA_049430945.1 Cyclobacteriaceae bacterium | reverse complement strand
TGCTATTTGGTCAGTTGATCTGCCGTTCCGAATCGCTGAGCATTCCACATCCAAAGCTCAGTGAAAGAAGATTTGCACTTGCACCTCTCAATGAAATTGCCCCTGATGTCACAGAACCTGCTTCAGGAAAAATGGTATGCGAACTTCTGAAAACCTGCTCGGATAATCTTAAAGTATTTCCCATCGGATCCTCGTCTGGCCGGGATTTTTGAAAATAAAAATTATCGACCTCTTATGTTTGTTGGTTTGAAGTCGTTTTCCCCATAAGTACAATCAGTCAAACCAGGTTAAATACTTCTGATAAGAGTAAATCATCCGGAAGAGAACGGATGTGAATCCTGATTACTTAATTACCCAGTGGCCGAACCACTACACCGGGCTCAATCTTGGAAACAAGACCCTGAAGTACTTTGCCGGGACCACATTCAATGAACTCTGTTGCTCCGTCCTGTACCATCCTCTTTACAGATTGCGTCCATCGGACAGGGGAGGTCAGCTGATCAATGAGATTTTTGCGGATCTGATCAAGATCTGAGCATGGCTGGGCATTTACATTCTGATATACAGGACAGGAAGGTTCAGAAAACTGTGTTAATCTGATTGCAGCAGCTAGTTCTTCGCGGGCAGGTGCCATAAATGGTGAATGAAATGCTCCGCTCACCGGCAACACCAACGCACGACGGGCACCGGCAGCCTTCATTTTTTCACATGCAATTTCAATGCCCTTCACTGAACCTGAAATAACAAGCTGTCCAGGACAATTATAGTTGGCCGCCACGACAATCTCCTCTGTGATGGAGCAGCATATTTCCTCCACCTTATCATCATCAAGCTGCAGTACGGCTGCCATGGTGGAAGGATTCAGCTCACAGGCTTTCTGCATTGCCAGTGCCCGCTGAGAAACAAGACGTAGTCCATCCTCAAAGGTCAGTACGCCATTGGCAACCAGCGCCGAGAATTCACCCAATGAATGACCTGCCACCATATCAGGACTGAATTCCTCTGAAGTGAGTGCAGCGACAACTGAATGCAAAAATATTGCAGGCTGTGTGACTTTTGTTTGCCGGAGTTCGTCTTCTGTACCTGAGAACATTACATCCGTCAGGCTGAATCCAAGTATATCATTAGCCCGGCTCATCAATTCACGGGCTTTCGTACTATTATCAAAAAGATTTTTTCCCATACCGGAGAACTGGGATCCCTGACCGGGGAATACATAAGCTTTCATGTAATCAAAGTGTTTTAGGGGACAAAAATACCGGATTGATTTTAATCCTGAATAAATCTGGAACGAAGTTCCGGATCAGGAATCATACAGGAATCACGCTTTCCGAACCACTTGTAACGGCTTCGGGCAATAAAATCGTAGACAGGATCCCGTAAAAATGCAGGAATGATGATGAAGAAATATAACAAGGGCCATAAGCCATCAAGCTTTTTTACAATGTGTAATCCCGCTGCACTTTTGGTGTAAACCTTTCCGCCGGATAGCAGAATAACCGTTTCAATTTCACCCAGGTTCAGACCGTTATTTTCGCAAATCATTCTGCCGAATTCTGATTGCAGAGGAGCAAATCTGAACAAAGCATTTTTGTCTCTGCGAATAATGAACTGAACCGAGGCGTTACACAGATTACAGACACCATCAAATAATAAGACCGGATTTTTAATTTTATCCATTAGTCACCTCTGATTAAATGAACCCAACCTCGGATGTTCTGAACACTTTTGGAAGGATCCAGCGTTACGAAGGTAACATTGGCAACGTAATAGTAGATTCCTGATGCAAGGTCATTGCCATTGTTATCTCTTCCATCCCAATCAATATAAATAGATTTTTCCCCACCGGAGGTATAACTGTACACTTCCTTGCCCCATCGGTTAATTACAGAAAACTCTACCTTAAGCACAAACCTTGGACAGGTCTTGTTAATCTCACGCTGGATTTCTTCTGTAATCTCTAAATCACCGCAACGGAGCCGCTTATTGTCCGCGGTGAAAAGTCGTTCACTGAAAGCACTGAAAAGATCATTACAATCATCACCGTTTCCGGGGGTGAAAACATTGGGCAGCTGGTAGTTCGGGCAATTGTCATTACAAACTTCTTCGCTGAAAAGGCTTTCATTACCGGAGCGATCCACTGCTGTCAATCTGTAGCATCTTGCAAATGAAGGAAGTCCTTCATCAACAAAAACCGTATCGGTGATATTATCTTTGAGCAACTGAAACTCCGCCGTATCCGAATTGACTTTAGTGGCAAAATAAATTCTGTAATACTGAATATCTTCCCGGCATACCGGATCTGCGGGCCTTCTCCAGGAGAGCTTATTTGAAAACACATTGGAGCCGCAATTATTCAGTTGAAAATACTCCTCACACGTGATAAGATCAATTTCCAGCGATGGTGCACAGGGCTTTACATTGTCACTGGGTCGGGCACAAGCTTCCTGACTGAAGTTCAGTAAGGGTTCTTCAATTTCCGGGTTTCCATACGAACCTCTGGTGAGAATCTGGTAACAATAAGTTTTTGACTCCTCCAGTGACTCGTTCCTGAATTTTCCTTCATCGGTCCAGCTCAGAATATCCTGACTTACCACAACAGAATCAATAAGCTCAAGAGGCCCATCGCCTTCTGCCCTGTAAATCAGATGTCTTGGAAAGGCTTCTGAACGTAAAGACCAGGGCACCTCTGCAGTCCATGTGAGCTCAATTTTTTTAAACAGAGGGCGCGCAGATAGCCGGACAGAAGATGCTATGGCTGAAGTATCGATAGCGGACTGATTCTGATCATAAACCACAACCCGGTAATTGTAAACTTTCTCTGTTGTATTCAGGCCGGTGTCTATAAAGGTAGAATCAATAATTTTTGATGATGTGATTTTGGTAATGGCTGCATCTCCAGTGAATCCTTCTGCACGATAGACATCATACAAGAGCGGCCGGGGAAAAAGTGTTTTATCAAGGTCAAAAGGACTCCTCCACTTTACGATGATTCTTCCGTCGGAGAGCGCAGTACGATCTACACTTACATTGGTTGGAATTGGTTCATCTGCGGGGACAGGGCCAACGCAGATCTCCTGAGATACATAGCTGGAAGCTCCGATTCCGGTGTTTCCAAAGGCTGAGGGATAAACTGCCACAAGCCTGTAACAGATGAGTGCCCCTGATGGAAGTCCTGCACCTCCAAAGGTGTCGTTGAATTTATGCTGGGCAATGTCAACGGAGGCAATCCGAGTATAACCAAGGGCGTCAGGAATACCTGTCACACAGTCCGGAGGAATAAAAGTTTGTGAATCCACCCTTCTCCAGATTTCCATTTTTTCAGCCTCAGGTGCACAGGCATATGGCTCCCAGTCCAGCTCAACAGCTCTTGACCCCGGAAGTATGTTTGCATCAACCCATTTGGGAGCAGGAGCAACAACTGTAATGTTCCAGGTTTTGAATTCCACCAGTCTTGCACCACCTGACCCCGGATTATCGGTAATCTTCAGAACAACCTGATAGGGCTGTTGCTTAACATGTGAACAATCTGTTTGCCATGAAAAGAATATCTGTGCTCGGTTAGGGAAGGATGGCTGAAATACAGGCAGTACAGGAGGGGTAAGATCACGGGGTGTGTATTGAGCGGGGTTACTGCCCAGAGTAAGAACTTCAGAGAATACTTCAATGGAAACATTATCACGATCCGGGTCAGTACCGAAAATCAAAGCTTCTATAAGTTCGCCGGCTTCTACACAAATATCTTCAGGCACCTCAAGTTCAGGCCGGTCATTTTCACAATCTTCAACAACAATTTGCATGTCGCGTGTAACATAACCAAGCTGAATCCAGGTATCATTAACTTTTCTCCACTGCTTAATGAGAAATGCTATGTTGTATTCACCGGGAGCACCTGGCGCATCCCAGGTAAGCGTTCCGGTTACAGGGTCGATACCAAAAGTCGGCGGACCTGTACCTGACTCGTTGGCATTATTGAAAGCCAACCCTGTTCCGGAATAAAATCCCTGCGCATTCGGCGCAAGATATCCTACCACAGGTTTTTTCTTATCCTTTAACGGAATAGTCAACTCATAAGAAAGGCTGTCACCGTCAATATCATAAGCACCCGGATTGTGAAACCACGCAACACCTGTACACGCTTTATCAACAGGGGGAACAAGAAGAAAGGGCGTGTTGTCACATCCAAGGAATGGATCAATGTTGATAACTGACTCAATAAAAAATGTTGTGTTGAAAGAATCAAACATGTTCAGAATTCCGCCATTGCGATTCTGTTCAAGATAACTGATGGTGTATTGCCCCAGGCCGGGAAAAGTATGTCGTTTGCAAAATTGCACCGTTGCAATGTTGGGACCCAGATCAGGACGCTCTGTGTTTTCGATTTGCGGGGGACTAAAGAAAGTTCCGTCACCAAAATCCAGTATGCCATCGCCAAAGCGGATGGTAGTGGCAGTGTTTGTGAAAACAGTTATGCATATTTCATATTCCAGGGAGCAGTTGATCCTCCTGGCTGTAATCTCTCCGGCTCTCAGATGTGAAGAAAATGCATCGGTTGGACTAAGCCACATTAGCCATAGACCTAACAGAATAAATTTAACCCCTTTTAGCCGAACCCAAGTCAATGACATGATTATCATTTGAACCGTAAATATGCTAATTATCTGTACAATTCGCTGATGATACAGGACGTGAAAATGTGCTTATTTTGAGGCCTTTTTTATGAAGTCCATAATTAAAACTGATAGATGCGCCTATTAAAGGATTTTGTGCAGGACGGAGCCAGGATCTCCGTATTTCACTGGAATAACAAATATCTGATCAAACTTGAAGCAGGACCCTTTGAGCAAACATTCAAGATTAATGAGTTTGATCTTGAATCTGAAGATCAGCTTCATGTGCTTATAGACAATGAGTTTATCAGCAAGTGTATGGAGCGGTTCAGCGATATGGCTGCTCAGCTAGCTACAGCCCGGAGAAAATCCGAAGAATGATTTTATTTCTAACTTAGCCGATCTTAACGGGGTACATGGAGATACTGGAGGAAAAGAAAAACAAGAATAAACCTTACGAGCCTATACTGGATAAAATCCCGGATTGGCCGGTCTATGCGCTCAGCCGTCACCGGAAGGCTTTTATTGAAGGGGTCACTGAGAAAACCGTTGAGCGAATTGTTCTGCTTCGTCAGACCAAAAAACAATTGTTGCTCGATGAGCTGGAGTCCACGGCACTTCGGGAGCAAAACAGACTTAAGCGAAACCGATGGCGGGTTGACCCTAAAGATGAACCTAAATTCTGGTCAGGAATACGCAGCCAGATTGCACTGCTGCGGGAAAACCCGGATGAAGATCCATCAGGGGTAATTGACCTGATGAAAAAAGTCGTTTTCAGGTACGCCAACGAGATTGCGGGAAATTTCAAACCCAACTCGTATAAGTTCGCTAGGGAGATCATTAAATTCTGGTTTGCCCGACTGCTGAATGGTGCGCGGGTAAGAAAATTCGGTGCCTTCTTCAGAAATAAATATACCCTCCGCGATAAGATTCATATTGTCGGTAAAGTGAAGATGCTTCGAAAACTGGCGTCTCAAGGTACTATCATCATAGTACCTACCCATTCAAGTAATATAGATTCTATGTTGATCGGCTGGGTTATCCATTCATTGGGTTTACCCGCGTTTATATACGGCGCGGGCCTGAATCTGTTCAACATCAAAATTTTTGCTTACTTCATGAACAGCCTTGGTGCCTATAAAGTGGATCGCCGGAAAAAAAATGTCCATTATCTGGAGACACTCAAAATGTACAGTAACCAGGCCATACAGAAGGGTGCCCACAGTCTCTTTTTTCCCGGTGGCACCAGATCCCGGTCCGGAATGATTGAGAAAAACCTGAAGCTCGGTTTATTAAGCACAGCCGTTGAAGCACAAAGACATATCTATCAGCAAGAACCGGAAAATCCTGGAAAAATCTTTGTGGTTCCTGTAACACTGAATTACCATTTTGTTCTTGAGGCTCCGGACCTTATAGAAGAATACCTTCAGTCAAAAGGACAGGACCGCTATTTCCCTGAAAAAGAAAAATATGGCAGCATGGAGCTGCTTAAATTCATTTATAAATTTGCTACCAAGGGCTCAAGTATTTCTGTTTCCATCGGCAGAGGTTTGGATGTGCTAGGAAACTATGTGGATGAAAGCGGTAGCAGCATTGACCATCAGGGCAAAATCATAAATTCAAAGGATTACTTCGTTAGTAATGGAACAGTTACCGAAGACACTCAGCGTGAAGGAGAATATACCCGCATGCTTGCAGGAAAAATAGTAAGCGAGTACCACAAGATTCATCGTGTTTTCGGAAGTCACCTCGCTGCATTTGTTGCATTTGTACTATTTCAGCGCATGCACCCCAAACTTGACCTGTTCGGGTTGCTCAGGCTTCCGGAAGAAGAACTGGAAATTCCTTATGAAACCTTCAGGGAGACATTTAAAAAAGTCAGAAAAGAAATTTATCAACTCAAGGAAAACAACAAAATTAATTTTGCCAGTCACTTGAAAGGGGATGTGGATGAAGTCATTAAAAGAGGTATTGAGAACGTTGGAATATTTCATCTGAAAAGACCTCTGCTGAAAAATAAGTCAGGCAATATTGTCACGCAGGACCTGAATGTTCTTTACTATTATCACAACCGGCTTGTTGGTTATGACCTCGAGCACTTCATCTGAAAA
>JBMTCO010000132.1:0-6860 GCA_049430945.1 Cyclobacteriaceae bacterium | reverse complement strand
GATCAGCGACTGCTGAAGAAGGTGACCGACATGGAAAAATCCGGAAAGAAGTCTGTGATCAAAACATGGTCAAGGCGTTCTACCATTATCCCGGATCTGATTGGATTTACTGTTGCTGTACATAATGGCAACAAATTTATCCCGGTTTATGTCACTGAAAATATGGTCGGCCACAAGCTCGGCGAATTTTCTCCGACCAGAACCTTCAAAGGACACTCAGGAAATCGTAAAGACTAAGGCTCTAAGAAATAACTGTAAGCACCTGACACATGGAAACTGCAGAAAAGAAAGTTAAAAGATCTGTCCGTAAAAAGGAGAAACTGAGGGCCATTAAAGAGGCATCATCATCAGGTCCGGCAACTGCAAGACTGAAAAACGTTCCGACATCACCCCGCAAGATGCGCCTGGTGGCTGACCTCATTCGTGGTCAGCGCGTGAACAAAGCATTGAATATTCTCAAATATGAAGCGATGCATCCCTCTTTCCGCCTCGAAAAACTTCTTCTTTCTGCCATTTCAAACTGGCAGGCAAAGAATGCAGACCAGCGTGATGCGGTTGCTGACCTTTATGTTAAGGAGATTTTTGTTGACGGCGGAAGAATACTTAAGAGACTTCGTCCGGCTCCACAGGGTCGCGCACATCGAGTTCGCAAGCGCTCCAACCATGTAACATTGGTTGTTGACAAACTCTCTGCAGTTACATCTGAAAACGCAATTGAAACTAAAGCATAATGGGACAAAAAGTTAATCCGGTAGGCCTTCGTCTCGGTATTATCCGCGGTTGGGATTCCAACTGGTTCGGTGGCAAGACTTTCTCTGATAAACTGGTTGAGGATCAGGAAATCAGGAAATATATCCTTGCCCGGATTCCAAAAGGAGGTATTTCCAAGGTCGTGATTGAAAGAACGCTCAAGAGAATTACACTGACCATTCATACTGCTCGTCCCGGCGTTGTGATCGGAAAGGGTGGAACCGAGGTTGATAAGATCAAGGAAGAATTAAAGAAAATGTATAACAAGGACGTTCAGATCAACATTTTTGAGATCAAACGTCCGGAGCTGGATGCCAAACTGGTAGGGGAGTCAATCGCCCAGCAGCTTGAAGCAAGGATTTCCTTCCGCCGCGCAATGAAACAGGCGATAGCCGGTACAATCCGTGTAGGAGCTGAAGGCATCAAGGTAAAAGTTTCCGGTCGTCTGGGTGGAGCAGAAATTGCACGTTCAGAGCAGTATCGTGAGGGTCGTGTTCCGCTCCATACACTGCGCGCCGATATTGATTACGCACTTTCAGAAGCCCAGACTGTATACGGAAAGATTGGTATCAAGGTGTGGATTTTTAAAGGTGAGGTTTATGGTCGACGTGATCTTTCTCCTAACATTGGCATGATCAGTGGTGGTCATGGTCATGAAGGAAAAGGCGGACCACGTGGTGGCGGTGATCGCCGTGGACGTGGCCCGGGTGGCGATCGTGGTGAAAGAGGAGGAGAGCGTCGTGAGCGCTCTGACCGTGGCGGATCGCGCGGAGGAAAACGTTGAGTTTGAATAGTGAAAGAAAAAATATTGACTGAACATGTTACAGCCTAAAAGAACCAAATTCCGGAAAGCCCAGAAAGGACGGGTTAAAGGACTGGCTACACGCGGACACAGCATTGCATTCGGAGCTTTCGGTATAAAAGCCATGGAGCCAGGATGGATCACCGCCCGTCAGATTGAAGCTGCCAGGGTAGCCGTAACCCGTGCTATGAAGCGTGAAGGACAGGTTTGGGTTCGTGTATTCCCCGATAAGCCGGTTACTAAAAAACCCGCCGAGGTTCGTATGGGTAAGGGTAAAGGTGCCCCTGAATTCTGGGTTGCTATTGTAAAACCCGGAACCATCCTCTTCGAGGCAGGTGGTGTCAATAAAGCTACCGCCCTGCAAGCTCTCAGCCTTGCTGATGGTAAGCTTCCAATCAAAACAAAATTTGTAGTACGCAGAGATTACGTTGAATAATCGTTGATCATGAAAAACAGCGAAATAACAGGCCTCAGCATTGAGGAGATTCGTCAGAAACTTGCAAGCGAACAGGAAACACTCCGTAAGCTCCGCTTTGCACATCAGGTCTCTGCTATCGAGAGCCCTATGAAAATACAGGAGACCCGTCGTTTAATCGCGCGTCTCAACACCGTGTTAACCCAAAAGGAACGCCAAAAATAAGTTTCACAAATGGAAAGAAACCTCAGAAAAGTAAGGATCGGTAAGGTGGTCAGCAATAAAATGCAGAAGTCCATCACAATTATCGTTGACCGTAAAGTCAAGCACCCGATCTACGGAAAGTTTGTGAACCGCTCAACCAAGTTCATGGCACATGATGAGAAAAATGAAGCCGGCATCGGTGATACTGTTCGCATTATGGAAACCAGGCCCTTGAGCAAGAGTAAGCGTTGGAGACTTATTGAAATAATCGAAAAAGCGAAGTAATCATGATACAGACCGAATCAAGGCTCACCGTAGCCGACAACAGCGGCGCAAAAGAAGTTCTCTGCCTCCATGTTTTGGGTGGCAGCCATCGCCGCTACGCCTCCGTCGGTGATAAGATTGTTGTGACCGTAAAATCTGCGCTGCCTACCAGCCAGATAAAGAAGGGAACCGTTTCTCGTGCTGTCGTGGTACGCACTAAAAAAGAGGTTCGCCGTAAAGACGGTTCTTACATCCGCTTTGAAGACAATGCAGCAGTCCTCCTGACTCCCCAGGACGAGCCCCGCGGTACCCGTATTTTCGGCCCCGTAGCTCGTGAACTGCGCGAAAAACAATTCATGAAGATCGTATCACTGGCACCTGAAGTGCTCTAATACCATGGAAAGGAAATTTAACAAACAGCCCAAGCTTCATATCCGCAGAGGAGATACCGTGCGGGTGATTGCAGGAGATGACCGTGGCAAAGAAGGCCGTGTTCTTGAGGTGGACCTTAAGAAGAGCCGTGCCCTTGTTGAGGGTGTAAACATTGTCACCAAGCATCAGAAACCTTCAGCAGGAAAGCCCAACGGCGAGCTGAAAAAGATTGAAGCCGGAGTGCATATCAGCAACCTGGCACTTGTGGATCCTGCTACCGGCAAAACTACCCGTACAGGCAGAAAATTAAATGAAAAAGGCGCCTTACAGCGCTATTCCAAAAAAACAGGTGAATTCATAAAATAATGGCTACACCAAGACTCAAGGAAAAGTACCTCAAGGAGATCGTTCCTGCGCTGAAATCAAAATTTCAGTATAAGTCCATCATGCAGGTGCCCAAAATCGAGAAGATTTGCATCAATAAAGGGGTGGGCGCTGCTGTGGCTGATAAGAAAATCGTGGATGTTGCGCTGGAAGAAATCACAACCATCACCGGTCAGCGTGCTGTTTCAACCAAAGCAAGAAAGGCGATTTCAAATTTTAAGCTTAGAGAAAATCTCCCCATTGGTGTGCGCGTCACCCTTCGTGGAGAGCGCATGTATGAATTCCTGGACCGACTGATGAACGTCGCGCTGCCTCGTGTTCGTGACTTCCGTGGCGTAAGTGATAAAGGATTTGATGGCCGTGGTAATTACACACTGGGCGTTAAGGAACAAATCATTTTCCCTGAAATCTCCATTGAAAAGGTGACCAGGATTAATGGTATGGACATCACCTTCGTTACATCAGCTTCAACAGACGAAGAAAGCTTTGAATTGTTGAAAGCATTTGGAATGCCTTTCGTAACTAAAAACTGATAGAAATTTAGAATATGGCAAAACTTTCATTGTGGACCCGCGATAGTAAAAAGGTAGCGCTTGTAAAGCGTTACGCCGCCAAGCGCAAAGCCCTGAAGGAAGCAGGCAACTGGGAGGCTCTTGATAAACTTCCCCGTAGTTCTTCAGCTGTACGCCTTCGCAGTCGTTGCAAGCTGACAGGCCGTCCCCGTGGCTATATGCGCAAGTTTGGTGTTTGCAGGAACGTGTTTCGGCAAATGGCCAACGACGGAAAAATTCCGGGCCTCACGAAAGCAAGCTGGTAAAATTTGATAAAGACCTTAAAATCAATAAATTTGCAGCCCTTTTTCCCAAAAAGGGGTTAAAACGACGAAAATAATGAAGACGACTGATCCTATCGCTGATTACCTGACCAGGGTAAGGAACGCCATAAAGGCGCGCCACCGCATCGTGGAGGTACCAGCTTCCGGCCTCAAAAAAGAAATTACCAAGGTTCTTTTTGAAAAAGGATACATCCTCAATTATAAGGTGGATGATTCTGTGCCCTCAAAGTCCAATATCAAGATCGCTCTTAAATACAACCTTGAAACCAGGGAGTCAGCAATCACACGTCTGGTGCGAATCAGTTCACCCGGTTTGCGTAAGTATGCTTCTTCAGATAAACTTCCTAAAGTACTCAACGGTCTTGGCATAGCCATCCTGTCTACTTCCAAAGGAGTGATCACAGATAAAGAAGCCCGTAATATGAATGTGGGTGGTGAAATATTGTGTTACGTTTATTAATGAGTTGTCATGTCAAGAATAGGTAAAGCAATCATTACACTCCCAGCAGGTACATCCTGCACATTTAATGCCGGCAACTCTACAGTTGTGGTCAAAGGTGCAAAGGGAGAATTGAAACAGGTTATCAAGCCCGGCTTCAATGTTAAAGTTGACGGATCCGAGGTTGTTGTTACCCGTCCCACGGAAGACAACCCTGATCGTGCCCTCCATGGTTTGTACAGAGCACTTATCGCCAATATGGTTGAAGGTGTGTCTAAAGGCTATCGACGTGAGCTTGAACTGATTGGTGTGGGATATAAGGCAAGTGCTCAGGCAAACATCCTCGAGCTCAGCATTGGATATTCTCACAGCATTTTCCTGGCCGTGCCACAGGAGCTTAAACTCCAGGCGCTTCAGGAAAAAGGTCAGAATCCAACCATCATCCTTGAGGGAATCGACAAGCAGCTGATCGGTCAGGTTGCCTCTAAAATCAAATCCCTGCGTAAGGTTGAACCTTACAAAGGAAAGGGTATCCGTTATGTGGGTGAATTTGTACGAAGAAAAGCAGGTAAGGCTGCAGCTAAATAATCGGTATTATGGCCAAACTGGGAAGAAAGAAGAGAATTAAACTGGGGATCCGGAAGAAAGTGCAAGGCACTACGGGCCGCCCCAGGCTATCAGTTTTCAGAAGCAATCGCGGCATTTATGCCCAGCTCATTGATGACTCAAAAGGTCATACTGTGGCTTTTGCCTCTTCAATGGAAACTGAAAAGAAAGGAAAACTAAATGTCGAGTTATCCAAATCAGTAGGGCTTGCAGTTGCACAGCGTGCAAAGGAAGCCGGTATTGAGCAGGTTGTTTTTGACCGCAATGGTTACCTCTATCACGGAAATGTAAAAGCCCTCGCCGAAGGCGCAAGAGAAGGCGGATTAAACTTTTAACGCATGTCACAGAGCAATGTAAGTTCAGTAAAGGCCAGCGAGATCAACCTGAAAGAAAGGGTGGTCGCAATACAGCGCGTAGCCAAGGTTGTGAAAGGCGGTCGCCGCTTCAGTTTCTCTGCTATAGTTGTTGTCGGAAACGGAAACGGTGTAGTGGGTTATGGCCTCGGAAAGGCAAATGAAGTGACCGATGCAATCGCCAAAGGAATGGAGGATGCCAAAAAATACCTCGTGAAGGTTCCGATTATCAAAGGCACAGTGCCTCATGAATCAATTGGAAAGTTCGGAGGTGGACTGGTTCTTCTCAAGCCTGCTTCCCCAGGTACAGGCGTTATCGCAGGTGGTGCGATGCGTGCAGTTCTTGAATCTGCAGGTGTTCACAATGTACTTGCAAAGTCCAAGGGATCTTCAAATCCGCATAACGTTGTGAAGGCAACTTTTAAGGCCCTCACTTCCATGCGCGATCCTTTTACCATCGCGCGTAATCGCGGAATTGAGCTTTCTAAAGTTTTTAACGGATAAGTATCATGGCAAAAGTCAGAATCACCCAGATCCGCAGCACTATCAAAAGGCCGAATACTCAGTTGCTGACCATTCAGTCGCTCGGTCTCGGAAAACTGCACTCAACTGTTGAGGTAGAATATACTCCGCAGATACAGGGAATGGTAAGAAAGGTTAGCCACCTGGTACAGGTTACTGAATTATAAACCTTTGAAAGAAGGGATAAAAAGAAAAGAGCATGAAACTACATCAGCTTAAGCCTGCAAAGGGCTCTACAAAGACAAACAAAAGACTTGGCCGTGGCCAGGGCTCCGGTGGTTCCACCGCAGGCCGTGGTCATAAGGGTGCTCAGTCACGCTCAGGATACCATAAGAAATTCGGATTTGAAGGCGGTCAGATGCCTATTCAGCGCCGTACCCCCAAGTTCGGTTTCAAGAACAACAATAAGATATACTACAAGCCTCTTAATCTTGATGTAATTGAACAGCTGGTACAAAAAACCGGTGAATCCAATCTCAGTATCGAGGTCTTCCGTAAAAATGGTCTGATAAGCAAAAATGACCGGATCAAACTTCTCGCACGTGGTGAGATCAAAAGCAAGGTAACAATCGAAGCACACGCATTTTCTGAAAAGGCGTCAAAGGCTGTTGAACAGGCCGGAGGTGCCGTAACCAAGGTTGCATAATGAACAGATTCTGGACCACATTAAAGAACATTTTCTCAATTGAGGACCTCCGTATCAAGATCCTGAATACGGTTGGGTTTTTGATTATGTTCAGGCTGGGTTCCTACGTGGTCCTGCCGGGTGTTGATTTTACCAAACTTCCTGAACAGCAGGGAGGAGGTTTCTTTGACTTGATCAACTCATTCCTCGGTGGTGCCTGGAGCCGTGCCTCCATTTTTGCATTGGGCATCATGCCTTATATATCTGCCTCTATCGTTGTTCAGCTACT
>JBMTCO010000131.1:0-6970 GCA_049430945.1 Cyclobacteriaceae bacterium | reverse complement strand
TCACTGGATCCGTTTTGATATAAACCGGATATTGCTCCGTTCTTCTCATAAAAGAATCCTTAAAAACCACAGGAATTGCAGGGTAACCATTGAGCCACTCGTAACAGTTACGGATCAGCAAAGGGCACTTCACCGTAAGTATAGAAACTGGATTGATTTTGACGGCGTCCGCAACATTGATGAAGGTCTGTATGGGGAGAAGCGTGATGCGGAGAAAAACATCTTCAGCACCAATGTTATATCTGTATTTGAAGGCGAAGATCTTATTGCCTGCGGATATTTTGATTCGGGAAAAGAAAGTGCTGCCTCTATTTTACACTTTTTTGATCCTGAAAAAGCGCATCTCAGTCCGGGGAAGTTCCTGATTCTTAAAACTGTGGAATATATGCAGTCGCTTGGAATGCGTTGGTATTATCCCGGGTATGTAATTGCCGGAAAACCCAAAATGGATTACAAACTATTTCTTGGTAAAGACCTTGCTGAGTATTACGATCAAAAAGACGGTATCTGGAAGCCTTTTGAAGATATCATTCTGACTGTAGAGCCTATCATTATTTTTATGGAGGACGATTTTGAAGAGGATGAAACCGGAGAGAATCCGGAAAGGATTAAATAGTATAGGATTGTTTGCTCCTCTTGCCCTATTTTTACATCCTGCTGCATTAAGTCAGCCGTTCTAAAATAAAACAGATGGCCTCAAAAATTTCTCTTATTTCTGTTGTACTTATAATTTCCCTGAGCGTTGGAATCAAGGCGCAGGGGCTTTCCAGCAGCAACCTCCCGATTGTCATTATTAACACAGATAATTTCTCGTCTGTGCCAAATGAACCCAAGATTGGTGCAACGATGAAAATCATAAGTCGCCCCGACGGCTCAAGGAATTTTCTTACTGACCAGGACACACCTGAATTCCTAAATTATAACGGACGTATCGGGATTGAGGTCCGCGGATCCTCCTCATCCGTCTTGCCAAAAAAACCTTACGGACTTGAGACTCGGCTTGCCGACAATAAAACAGCCAACAATGTCAGCATTCTTGGCATGCCTGCGGAAAATGACTGGGTTCTCAATGCCCTTGCCTTTGATGCTTCTCTTTTGAGAGATCATTTGTCCTATGAATTATTCCGTGATATGGGTCATTATGCAGCACGTTCAAGGTATTGTGAAGTGATATTAAATGGCAGTTATCAGGGTCTGTATTTGTTCATGGAAAAACTTAAAGGTGATGATGATCGGATCAACATCCATGAAATGAACAATACAGATCTTTCAGGAATTGATCTTACCGGAGGTTATATTATTAAAGCGGACAAGGATAACGGCGATCCTGTTTCATGGACCATGCCGGGTCCGGCGAGCACAGCAGCATTTATTCATCATGAACCCGAGCCTGAGGATATTACGTCCGGACAACGCAATTTTATAATGGATCAGTTTATGAGATTGCGTGATCTTGCTGAAAACAAAAACGAATCCATTCAATCCGGCTACCCGAATATCATTGATGTTCCAAGTTTTATAGACTTTATGATCATAAATGAGGTTTCTGCCAACGTAGATGGGTATCAGTTCAGCACGTATTTTCATAAGGATAAGGGCGGCAAGCTCAAAGCCGGTCCGGTATGGGATTTCAATCTTACCTATGGCAATGATCTTTTTATGTGGGGCTTTAACCGAAGCTTTACCTACACATGGCAGTTTGACAATGGTGACAATACGGGGCCGTTTTTCTGGAAAAGACTCTATTCTTCCCCGGTTTTTAATTGTTATCTGACACGTCGGTGGAAAGAGTTGATTGCTGAAGGTGCTGCATTAAATCGAAACAGGATCAATCAGAAAATTGATGAAATAGTTGTCCTGACTTCTGAAGCTGCAGAGCGAGAGCAACAGCTATGGGGCACTGTTTCGGATCGGGCAGGCAATATTGCGGCCATGAAAACATGGCTTCAGGAAAGGTTCAACTGGATGAACAATCAGCTAAGTAGTTTTTCTGCTTGTGCCAGCCCTGTGTTGCCGCAACTTGTAATATCTGCCATCCACTATAACCCGGCAGGGGATCAGACAGGTGATCTTGAATTTATTGAAATCACCAATGCCGGACAAAGCGCAGTTTCTACAGCAGGGTTTTATTTCCGTGAGCCGGGTATGAGTTATAACTTTCCTCCGTCAGGTTCAATTTCTCCCGGTCAAAAAATTTACCTCGCTTCTGATGCTCAGATGTTTGAAAAGTTCTACAGCATCAAACCATTTGGTGATTTTGTGCGAAACCTCAATAACGGAACTCACGACCTTGTACTGGCAGATGCATTTGGAAATATTATTGATAGAGTAAAATATTCTGACTCCGGTGAGTGGCCACAGGCAGCAGATGGAGCCGGTGCATTTCTTAAGTTAAAAGATGTAAGCCTGGATAACAGCCTGGCAGACTCATGGACGGCATCCACAGAATGTTTCTTTACAGTTGGTAAACCGGTAGTCAACAATATTGGCCTGTGTGAAAATGACAATGCAACTCAGCTTAGTGCTACAACCTTTCCTGGGACAGAACTTGTCTGGTATTCCGTTGATTCCGGCACTACACCATTGTCCGGTGCACCTGTGCCTGTAACTTCTGCCGCAAGTGTTACCAAATATTATGTTGCCACCAGAACAGCTGCAGGTTGTGAAAGTGAAAAAGCTGAGATTATTGTTACTGTGAGCCCCAAACCAACTGCCTTACAGGTTACGACCGATTTATCTAATCCCGCTGCACCTCGCCTGGAAGCTTCTTCCGCTTCGGGGTACCAATGGTATTTGTATGGCATTCAGATACCGGGGGCCACAGAACAAATTTATACTCCATATCAGGACGGAAGTTATCAGGTTGCCGGAACCATGGCAGGCTGCATAGGTTCATTGTCATTACCGGTTGATCTCGTTATTACCTCTTTGCCTGATGCGGCAGAAGATTACAGGCCAAAGCTTTTCCCCAACCCTGCAAGAGAGGAAGTAACCATCCGTTTTCCGGACTCTTCAGTGAATGGTTTTGAGTATGATATTCTTGATGTCACCGGAAAACGCCATGTTTCGGGGATTACAACGAGCTCAGAGACGGTGGTTCAATTGTCATTGTTGTCGCCCGGGGCTTTTATTGTCATAGTCCGCCAGAATCAAAGAACCTACAGCCTTAAGTTAATCCGGGGTTTTTAGTTTTCTCCGGTCTTTTATTTCAGTACTATTGAAGGGGGTGTATCCGGAGGTGCTAACGGCTCCGGCAAAATAGATTGATTCAATGTCTTTTATTAGATTCGCCTTATGCGAAAAATAGTCAGTCTGCTGTTTTTTCTGTGTCTTTTCCTGTTTTTGACAGGAACAACTGCATCGGCACAGTCTGGCAACTACACTAAAAATCAACGGGCCTTCTCAAAATTCAGGTATAAAGGTCCCTCTAAAAAATACGGGAGGGCATGTGTTACGCTTACCAAAAGAAATAAGGCTCAAAAGAAAGTTAGTTTTCGGATTTTTAAAAGGAAGCCCCGAAGGGCTGAACAGGACTGATTCCGGCAAGCTATTTTAACCACTTAACCTTATGTCAAAAAGATCACTAATTGCATTTATCTTTTTTTTCATCTTTTCCTTTGTTCGTGCTGACGAGGGGATGTGGCTTCTTCAGTTTCTAGGAGAGTCTACTTACCAGGAAATGGTTAAGAAAGGCCTGAAGCTTTCAAGAGAGCAGTTGTACAGTCTCAATAAATCCTCACTTAAAGATGCCATTGTCATTTTCGCTGGTGGATGTACAGGTGAAATGGTCAGTGCAGAGGGATTATTATTCACAAATCATCATTGCGGATACGGTGCCATTGCAGCTGCCAGTACGGTTGAAAACAATTATCTGCGGGATGGGTTCTGGGCAAAAGATCGAGCAAGTGAAATTCCTGCACCTTCTGTATTTGTCCAGTTTCTCAGGAGGATTGAAGATGTAACTCCGGAAGTAGAGACTGCATTGACCGGTCTTGAAGGTGCATCCCGTGCTGCTAAACTTCAATCCGTATCAAGTGAAATCTCAAAAAGAATAAAGGGAGATACTAATCTTGAAGTCCGTGTTGTTCCTTTCTTTCGTAACAATCAATACCTCGCATTTATCTACGAGCGTTACTCTGATGTGCGTCTGGTTGGTGCGCCGGCAGAGAGTATTGGTAAGTTCGGAGGCGATACCGATAACTGGGAGTGGCCCCGTCACACAGGAGATTTTTCAGTTTTCAGAGTGTACGCTGCAAAGGATGGAAAACCTGCTTCTTATTCTGCAGAAAATGTTCCACTGAAGCCTGCACATTTTCTTCCTGTATCTACAAAGGGCGTGAAGGACGGAGACTATTCCATGATTCTTGGTTATCCCGGAGGTACCAACCGTTATGAGACTTCCTTTGGGGTAAAACTTAAGACCGAGATTGAAAATCCTGCTATTGTAAATCTGCGGGATGTACGGCTTAAGCTGATGTTTGAAGAAATGAAAAAAAGTGATGCAGTGCGTCTTCAGCTTGCATCCAATTATGCATCTGTTGCTAACTATTGGAAATTCTTTGATGGCGAGCGCAAGCAGTTGCTGAAGTACGATGTTTACGGTAAAAAACTTGCTGAAGAATCCCGTTTCAAAACCTGGGCGGCGGGTAAAACGGAGTTTGACGGATTGTTCGAAAAATTTGATGCTGCTTACAAAGCATGGTGGCCGTATGCCCGGCACAGGATTTATATCAATGAAGGTATTCTGGGATCTCCTCTGGCAGCTTATGCGATTTCCTTGCAGGGTCTGGAACGTGCACTCACCCGGAAGCCTGTCAATCCTGATGATGTAAAAAAAGCTGCGGAAGCAGCTTCGCGTGGAAGACAGGCTTTTCTTGAAGGAGCAAACAAAGCATCGGATGAAAAAATTCTTGCAGCCACCTGTCAGATGTTCTGGCAGGACGTGGATCCCTCACAGCATCCTGAGGGATTCTTTGAAGGATTAAAAACTTATGGAAGTCTTGAAGACGGAACCGCCTTCAGGTCACTGGCCAGAGAAATTTTCTCCGGAACTATTTTACTTGATGACAAGCGGTGGAATGATTTTGCTGCCGCACCGGATTCACTTACTCTGCAGAAGGACCCGGCTTACCGCTATGCTACAACCTTTGTCAGAAATTATCTGATATACCAGCCAAAGTCTGTTGAGTTTACAAATCAGAACAATGATCTGAGCCGTATTTATATGAAAGGTATTCTTCAGATTAATGCAGGCAATGCTTTTTATCCGGATGCCAATTTCACCATGCGCATGAGCTATGGCCAGGTTAAATCCTATAAGCCAAGAGATGGTGTTTCCTATGATTATATCTGCACCATGAGTGGAGTGATGGAAAAATACAAGCCGGGTGATTATGAGTTTGATTTGCCTAAGAATCTGGTTGAGGCAGTTAAGAAAAAGGACTTCGGAGCTTATGCGGATCCGAAAAGAGGTGACCTTGTTGTAGGTTTTATTACAACCAATGATATCACCGGCGGAAATTCGGGATCTCCGGTTGTCAACGGCAAAGGCGAACTGATTGGTCTTGCTTTTGACGGAAATTATGAGGCTTTAAGCCATAAAATTGCTTTTGACAAAGACCTCAATCGCACTATATGCGTGGACATCCGTTACGTTTTATGGTGTATTGAAAAGCTTGGTGGAGCCCGACACCTGATAAACGAACTCACCTTGCGGTAGCCTTCTTAATATTTCCTGAGAACATTTGAAAAGCCGGAGAAATCCGGTTTTTCTTCTTATTTCAAATGTCTAATTTTCCCGGCTGAAAAACATTTTTTAAATCAAACTACCCCCGGAATATGAGTATCCAATGGAAGGGCGTTATGCCCGCGCTTACCACAAAGTTCAAGTCCAACGATTCCCTTGATTTTGATCTTTTTAATAAAAACCTTCAGGCTCAGCTGGATGCCGGCGTAGATGCCATTATTCTGGGCGGTTCACTTGGTGAGGCGAGTGTGCTGACAGCTGATGAAAAATTTGCGCTTGTGCAATTTGCAGTTGGAAAAGTAGCAGGCCGCATTCCGGTAATCATGAATATTGCTGAGGGCAGTACCCGCGAGGCAGTTCGCCAGGCAGCGGAAGCAAAGAAAAGCGGTGCCCGCGGGCTGATGTTGTTGCCTCCGATGCGCTATAAGTCAGATGAGCGTGAAACTATTGAATATTTCAAGGCTGTAGCTGAATCCACAACGCTACCGATTATGATTTATAATAATCCGGTGGACTATAAAATTGAAGTCACCCTTGACATGTTTGAAGAGTTGAAACCCTTCTCCAATATTCAGGCGGTAAAGGAATCCACGCGTGACATTACAAACATCACTAGGATGATTAACCGTTTTGGAGATCGTTTTAAATTGCTCTGCGGGGTAGACACCCTTGCCATGGAGGAACTTCAAATGGGAGCTGACGGATGGGTTGCAGGTCTCGTATGTGCTTTCCCCCGCGAGACCGTTGCTATTTACAGACTGGTTAAATCAGGAAGGGTTGCAGAGGCGTTACCCATCTATCGCTGGTTTATGCCATTGCTTGAACTTGACATTCATCCCAAGCTCGTTCAGTATATCAAGCTCGCTGAAACAGAAGCCGGACTGGGATCTGAAATGGTGAGACCACCTCGGTTGCCGCTTATTGGTGAAGAGCGTGAACGTATCCTTAAAATTATCCGCACAGGAATCAAAAACCGTCCTGCGCTTCCCGACTTTTTATCCATCAAAATTTAACAGCAGGATTCAGGAATGAGTGATTTGACAAAGAGGACTGACCAAGTGTTGCAGCGTTCGCGTGCAGCATTTGAAATATACAGAGCCGTTTCAGGTAAAAAGCGAGCCGAATTTCTTGACGCGGTGGCGACGGCCATTGAGTCAGCTGGCGCATCAATTGTTACGGCGGCTATGAAGGAGACGAACCTCCCTGAACCGCGACTGGCCGGCG
>JBMTCO010000130.1:0-7032 GCA_049430945.1 Cyclobacteriaceae bacterium | reverse complement strand
TTCTTCCTGTGGCGCTGGCAGTAATCCTGATAGCTGCCGGAAGAACTTCACTTATGAATGGGTACCGACATCCTGCCTGGATGATTTTTTCCGGATGGATCGTAGTGGCAATAATGGGTTGGATGGGTGCAGCAGCCATTCTTGAATGGGTGGCCGGTTAACTTTCCTTACCATTGATTTCCCAGGTCAGGGCAAGCCTACATTCCTATCAACCGTTAGGTTTATTTTACCAAACTCTCTCGCAGGTCACTTTGTAAATCAATGATTTTCAATCGGCCTGAATAAATCATGCATTCCCCTAATGACTGATAGGTGATATCGAATACGATTGAAATTGTCATAAAACCATAAAAATTTTTTAATCCTTGTTTTGTTTTTTATTCAAACTGCCTACCTTTCAAACTGTAATTTTTAGAAAACCCCAATTAATAATTCATTTGTTTTAACTAAACCCTTTTTTATGAGCAAGTTTTACTCAAGGACAAATCGAATTTTACTGGCTCTTATCTGGGTGTTTTGCGCCACCGGCGCATTCGCACAGAACAGAACAGTAACAGGTTCGGTTAAGGATGAAACCGGGTCTCCGCTTCCCGGTGTCAGCATTCTGGTTGTTGGTACTGCCAACGGTACTGTAACTGATGTTGACGGAAAATTCAGTATTCAGGTTGGTTCAGACGCCCGCCTTCAGTTTGCCTATGTTGGCTATGAAGTGCAGGTTGTTGAAGTTGGTCAGAATACTGTGCTGGATGTTAGCCTGGCGGTGGATGTAAAAACTCTTACCGAAATTGTTGTAACAGGTTACGCATCTCAGCAGAAGAAAGACCTGACCGGTTCAGTTGGTACTGTTAAAGTTGCCGAACTGACACAGATTCCTTCAAATAACGTTACCAACCAGCTGCAGGGTCGTATCGCAGGTGTTACTGTCAGCGGTGACGGTCGCCCCGGCAACCCCGCAAAGGTTCGTATCCGTGGTTTCGGTTCTTTCCAGAACAACGATCCTCTTTACATTGTTGACGGCGTTCCTACACAGGACATCTCTACTATCAACCCTAATGATATTGAGTCACTCTCAGTGTTGAAAGACGCTGGTGCTGCTTCCATCTACGGTTCACGTGCATCCAACGGTGTAATCATCGTGACTACCAAGAAGGGTCAGCGCAAGGGTGTTAAGGTTAATTATGACATGTTTTATGGTTCAGTTTCTCCTGGTAAGAGCCCCGGGTTCCTTTTGAACGCAAAGGAATACGCTGATCTTCAGTGGCTTGTTTACAAAAATGATAAGCTGGACGGAACAGTTGACGGACCGGATGCCGACCTGCTTCCTGATTCTGAAGTTCACCCTGTTTATGGGTCTTCTGCAAATGCTAAACCAAGCTTCCCAAGTTGGGCAGGAGATACCGACTGGTATGACGCCGTAACCCGTCAGGGATCCATTCAGAGCCATGACATCTCTATGTCCGGTGGAAATGAAAGTGCTAAATTCTACGCAGGCCTTCAGTATTTCAATCAGAATGGTATTGCCCTTGGCAACTTCCAGCAGAGATTCAGTGCACGTATTAACTCAGAATTTAAGATTAAGGACAGAGTTACGATCGGTGAAAACCTTACTGTAACCGGACGTACAGGAAATCAGGTAACCGGTAACGGAACTGAGGAATCACCTGTTGCCCGTGTTTACATGACTCAGCCTATCATCCCTGTTCGCGTAAATCAGGTAGTAACTGGCTCCGGCCATACTTTCCAGCCCGGTGAATATGGTGGTACGGGTCTTGCCTCACGCCTTGGTTCTACCCCTAACCCGGTAGCTGACCTGGAGCGTGCCGCAGATAACCGCCAGCAGGATGTAAGAATTCTCGGAAGCCTATTCGCTGATGTGAAAATTTTTGAACACCTTAAGTTCCGTACCACTTTCGGTGGAACTTTCGGAAGCTATTACAACACAAGCTGGACAAATAGTACTTATGAGAGAGCTGAAAACCAGGCTACTTCATCCTACAGCGAAAGCGCAGGATATGGCAGCGACTGGGTTTGGACCAACCAGTTGACTTTTGACAAGACCATCGGAAACCATAAACTACTCGCAGTAGGTGGTTATGAGGCTGTTAAGTATGGTATTGGCCGTGGACTCCAGGCTTCCCGTGCAGGTTACTTCTCCAGTGCATTCTCTTTCCGTACCGTTTCAAATGGTGCTCAGATCACTGGTGCAAACTCAGGACTTGGTACGCCTACAACACTTGTTTCTCAGTTCGTTCGTGCTGACTACAGCTTCTCCGACAAGTATCTGTTAAGTGCTACTGTACGCCGTGACGGTTCATCCCGTTTCGGAGCAGACTTCCGTTATGGTATTTTCCCTTCTGTATCAGCAGGATGGAGAATCAGCGAGGAGGCTTTCATGGCCGACATGGAGTTCATTTCTGATTTGAAGATTCGTGGTGGTTACGGTACTATGGGTAACCAGCTGGCTATCTCTCCTGCCAACCAGTTCTTCCTCTTCGGTGGTGCTACTTCAGATGCCAACTATGACCTGAACGGTACAGGAAGCTCCTCATTACAGGGTTTCCGTCCTACCCGTATTGGTAACCCTGATGCGAAATGGGAGACCAACACTTCAATCAACATTGGTTTTGATGCAGGTCTGTTTGACAACAAACTTCAGGTAAGTTTTGACTGGTACAATAAATTGACTCAGGATCTACTTTATAACCCTCCGCTCCCGGGTACTGCAGGTGCTGCGGATCAGCCATTCATTAACATTGCTGAAATGCAGAACACGGGTATTGACATTCAGGTTAACTACAAAAAGGCAATTACTTCTGACCTGACTCTGGATGGAACTTTGACCTTCACCACTTATAAGAACACTATTAATAAGGTAGCGAACGGAATTGATTACTTTGACGCAGGAGGTTCCCGTATCGGCTCATTTAACCGTAATCAGGTTGGCCGTGCTGTGTCTGAATTCTTTGGTTATCAGGTACTCGGATTGTTCCAGACCGATGCTGAAGTTGCAGGCGCTCCTGATCAGGATGGTGCAGAACCCGGATTTTTCCGCTATGCCAATATTGATGCATCTAACACTGCAATTGACCCCAATGACCGTACCTTCATCGGTAACCCGAACCCTGATTTCACATATGGTTTGAACATTGGAGTTACTTACAAGAATTTTGATGCGTCTGTGTTCTTCTATGGATCACAGGGCAACGAGATTTTCAATTACAACAGATGGTGGTTGGATTTCTGGCCTTCATTCCAGAATCAGAAGTCCAAGCAGGCTCTTTATGAGTCATGGACCCCTACACGCACAAACACCTCTATTCCGAAGGCTTCCAACACTTCCAACTTCTCCAACAATACTGTTGCGAACAGCTACTACGTTGAGGATGGATCATTCCTTCGTGCAAAGAACCTCCAGATCGGATACACTTTCCCTCAAAGCGTTCTTAGCAAGGTTGGTCTGACCAGTGCACGAGTTTACGGACAGGCAGTGAACCTTTTCACACTTACTAAGTACAGCGGCCTTGACCCTGATGTTAACAACGATGCTGACACTTTCTTTGGTGTTGACGCAGGTTCATACCCGGTTGGCCGTCAGTTTACATTCGGATTAAACCTCGGATTTTAACTTATACAACAAACTGAATATGAAAAACGTGAGATTGAAAATTGGATTGTTTTTGGTGGCCATGCTGGCCCTGACCAATTCTTGTAAGGAGGACTTCCTTGAAGTTACCCCTAATGGCTCTCTCGATGCTGCAGTTCTGGCAACAGCAGATGGTATTGATGCATTATTAATCAGCACATACTCTATGCTTGATGGCGTTGCATCAAATGGCTTCGGTTGGGAAGCAGCTTCCTCAAACTGGGTTTACGGAAGTATCCGTGGACTGGAAGCAAATAAGGGAACTGATGCCGGTGACCAGCCGGATATTAACCCGATCCAGACCTACTCTGAAACATCTACCAACCCATATCTGAACATCAAATGGCGTTCAGTATATGATGGTGTAGCAAGAGCAAATTCTGCATTGGCAGTTTTGACACAAGCCATTGCAAAAGGAACTGTTTCTGAGGCAGAGGCTACCTCCTTTGAGGCTCAGGCGCGTGCACTCCGTGGATATTTTCACCTCGAGGCTTTCCGCCTTTGGGGTAAGTCGGATGGAACAGGTATTCCTTATGTTACTGAAACCACTGACCAGACCACGCTTACAAATGATGTAGACGTTAGAGACCTGATTATTGCTGATTTGAAAGCAGGTGCAGATAACCTTGCTGAAAATATGGGTCAGATTGGCAGATTCAATAAAACTGTTTCTGCAATTCTCTACGCTAAGGCATTGATGCAATTGAAGAAAGACTTTGCAACTGCAAAGCCTGTACTGCAGGCAATTGTGGGTGCTAATGGTCCTGCTGCAGGCGCCTCATGGCCCGGAAAAAAGCCTAATGGAAACTCAATTGGATTGGACTCCGAATATGGAGCCATTTTTGATGCTGCAAACCGTAACACAAGCCTTGAAAGCATTTACACAGTTCAGTATTCTGTGAATGACGGATCAGGTGGCTGGAATGGCGGATGGGGTGAAGTCTTGAACTTCCCTTATAAGCCCGGTAATGCTTCACCAGGTGGATGCTGCGGATTCTTCCAGCCTTCACATGATTTTGTTAACTCCTTCAGAGTAGGTGAAGATGGCCTTCCTTTATTGGATAACACCTACAACACTGGTGCAAATGCACTGGTTGATGATCAGGGTCTTACTCCTAATGATGCATTCACTGAAGACACAGGCTTAATAGATCCTCGTCTTGACTGGTCTGTAGGCCGCCGCGGAATTCCTTACCTGGATTTTGGTGATCACACTGGAAGTGACTGGATTCGTGATCAGAGCTATGCGGGTCCTTACTCACCTAAAAAGCAGGTTTACCGCAAGTCACAAACAGGTCAGCTTACAGAAGTTGGTAACTGGACCAGCGGTTGGACTGCAAACGGTTACCGCCTGATCCGTGCTGCTGATGTTCTCCTGCTTCTTGCAGAGGCTCAGATTGAAACCGGAGATCTTGTAGGTGCACTTGCAAACATCAATTCAATCCGTACCCGTGCCAAAGACAGCACTCCTGTAACCGAGGAAAATGGCACTACTCCTGCTGCTGACTATCTGATCAACACATACGGTGCATTTGCAAACGCAGATGCTGCCCGTTCTGCACTCAGGTTTGAGCGTAAGCTTGAGCTTGGAATGGAGGGCCATCGTTATTTTGACTTGCAGCGCTGGGGTATTGTTCAGACTGAGCTTACCCGCATACTTGCTTATGAAAAAACCCGTCGTGTAGCACTTTATGGAAGTGCTGCGGTTGGTGCTGAAGATGTAAACTATCCGATTCCTCAGCAGCAGCTTGACATTACAAATGGCAATCTAAAGCAGAATCGTTGATTTGAATCTCAATCAGTCAGTTAAAAAGAGCCGCAGCCTTGCGGCTCTTTTTTTTGTTACTTGACGTAATTAACATTGTGAACTTTAAACATTGAGTTGTCCATGAATCGTATTCTGTTTCTTTTTTCAATAATTGGCTTATTTTCTGCTTGCGATGACGCTCTTGAACCCCGTTTTAAAAGGCTGAACCCGGAAGAGACCGGAATCACATTTGTTAATGAAATTATTGAAAAGGACTCCTTCAATATCCTGCACAATGAGTACATGTATAATGGCGGCGGCGTAGGCATCGGTGACCTTAATAATGACAGCCTTCAGGACATTGTGTTTACGGCAAACAAAACTTTATCAAGGGTTTACCTAAATCTTGGAAATTTTAAGTTCACTGACATTACCGACCGTTTTAAAGGCTTGAAGGCTGGCCAGTGGCTAAGCGGAGTGGTTATTGTTGATATTAATGCCGATGGATGGAACGATGTTTATCTCACATCAACTATGAATGATGATCCTGAAATGCGGCGTAATCAGTTATGGTTGAATGAAGGTTTAGATAAAGACAATCTCCCTTCTTTTCGTGAGGCCGCAGTAGAATTCGGAATTCATGACCAAGGACATTCGATGCATGCTGCTTTTCTGGATTTTGACCTTGACGGAGATCTTGATCTTTACATTCTTAATAATGTTATTTCAAAAGAGGTTCCGACAAACTACAGACCTAAATTGCTTGACGGAAGCTCGCCGAATAATGATCACTTCTATGAGAATCTTGGAAATGGAACATTCAGGGACATTACGCTGAAGGCCGGAATTACTATAGAAGGATATGGTCTTGGCATCGCGGTTGCAGATTTTAATAAGGATCATTATCCGGACATATACATTTCAAACGATTATATCTCAAATGATATTCTCTATCTGAATCAGCGAAACGGAACTTTTAAAAATGCTTCTGAAACTTACCTGTCTTACCAGTCAAGGTTCTCCATGGGTAATGATGCTGCAGATGTGAATAATGATGGTAATCCGGAGATCATTACCATGGATATGATGCCGGAGGATTACTTCCGGAAAAAACAGACCATTAACGGCAATAGTTACTATGTCTATTATAATAACCTCAAATACGGGTATCAGAATCAGTACATCCGGAATATGTTTCAGGTGCACAATGGCTTTGTGGACACTGTAATGCTTCCATTCAGTGAGCAGGCTCAGATGTCAGGAATTTATCAGACTGAGTGGAGTTGGTCGCCGTTGTTTGCCGATTATGATAATGACGGAGATAAAGACCTTCTTGTGACCAACGGTTTCCCCATGGATTTGACGGATAAGGATTTTACCAATTACAAGGCCGAGTATTTTGGTTCATTGATTACGGAAGAACAATTACTCGCAAGAATTCCTGTAGTTAAAGTATCAAATTATGCTTTCGAAAATAAGGGCAATCTGAAATTTGAAAATGTGACAGAAAACTGGGGAATGAAAATTCCTTCATTCTCAAACGGCGCTTCATTTGTGGACCTGGATAATGATGGGGATCTTGATTATGTGGTCAATAACATCAATGATCCTGCATTTATTTATAAAAACACTACCATTGAGA
>JBMTCO010000129.1:0-7079 GCA_049430945.1 Cyclobacteriaceae bacterium | reverse complement strand
TCGAGAAAGAGAAATAGAGCTTTACCATAGCTCTCAGCCCCTCTTTCTGTTTCTGTTACTCGATCTAAGTTCTTTGAAAGAGAAATAGTAACAGTAACAGGAACAGTAACAGAAACAGAAAGAGTATTATAGCCTTACCAAAGCTCTCCCCTCCTTCTGTTTCTGTTACTCAATCTGAATTTTCTGATAGAGAAAAAGAAATACAAAACTGATCGTGCTTAAAATTAAATCAATCTGCTCCAACAACCTTCCACTTATACTGTCCGGCTTCATTCACAATCGCCCAATATTCAAACGAACTTATTGCGCGATCCCCGTTATCATTAAGGATAGTTGGACCGGTTATCCCATAATATTGTTCGGCTTGTGCGGCAAATGCTGATTTCAATTTAGCATAGTCATTCAGTACTCCGGGATAATTGGCGAAAGTCAAACCGATCACCCACATGGCATCATAAACTGAAAGCGCATAAGCATCAGGTTCCTCCCCTGAACCTGACTTAATTGCCGCAGCAATAGTTTCTAAATCAGGATGAGGGTCGGCCGGTAAACCAAAATTAGGCGCAATAAATCCGGTTGTGATGGCAAAGTTACGCGCCGCAACATTTGAAATTAATTCTGAGCTCCCGACAACACCATCCCCACCATACCATTTAACACTTGAAAAGACAGGATCAGTTGAAGCCTGACTGAATAAATCCTTACACTCGTCAAAACTTGCAATATATATTCCAACTTTATCTGCGCCCTGTGAAGTACTATAGGTCTGAATTTTTGATTTCAGTTCGGCAAGCAGAGAACTAAAATTAGTCAGATTGGTCGCATATGGAGTGATTGCATCCACAGTACCTCCAAGAGCACTGAATGAGGTGCCCACTGAATTTTGGAGTCCAATATTCCCTGCATCATTCCGCGCAAGAGAAATAATTACTCGTTTTCCGGCAGCATACATCACTCTGCTCATAGCCAATGCCTCCGGACCATCACCCGGGCAAAATCTGAAAATTCCATCGCCGGCAATTGCCAGGGTATTTGCCGTGCTTCCCTGACTAATCACAAGCAATTCATTTTCATCGGCATAGTTTTTTATGGCTTTTAATTCCGCACTTGACTGCGGTCCAATAAATATTCTGATTGAATTTCTTTCTACAGCATTCTGAATCGACTCTTTTGCCGAAGTGGTATCCAGCCGTGTATCCGAAATCACTGTGGAAAACTGGTAGGCCGACCCTCGTTCCTCAAGATATTTATTCACATCCACAAGTGCTAAGTTAATGGCTGACTGGGAAGCCTTGCCCAGTGAAGACCAATTGCCGGTAAGGGAATAAAGGCCACCAACAGGAATTATTTTTTTAGGCTGATCCTCTTTATCGCAATTAGTCAAAAGTAGACCGATACTTAAAAGTAAGATAGAATTAAAAACTTTCATTTTCGTGGAATTAACAATAGCAAATTAAAGAAATAGAACTAAAATTCAGAACTTATTTCATACCTAATTAACACATGAAAATCAAATTGTACCTGAAAATCGTACTGTACGTTGTAATACTGTTCAATAGCTTCAAAACCTCTGCTCAGGAATCTCCGGGCGAAGCCGATCTGATCAAAGCTGAAGAAGCAATGAACGCAGGGAATTTTGAAGCCTGGTTCCAGTTTGCAAATAAATCCTGTGATCAGGGAAATATGTTCGCCTGCTTTATGGTCGCTAAAGGTTATGAACCCGGGATGGCAGCCAATATCCCGTATCCAAAAATTAAAGATCTTGCCAAAGCTTTTGGCTATTACAAAAAATCAGGCGATCTCGGATTTGAAGCGGCATCATATATGGCTGCTGAAATGTATCGACTGGGCGAAGGAGTTGCTGCAAGTAACGAGAATGCGCTAACCTATTACAAACAAGCCTATCTGCAGGGTGATTCAAGAGCATCCAATGCAATCTATCAAATGCTTCAGAATCCGGCACCATTTATTACTTTTCTGGAAGAGTGTGTTGGTAAGAAATATTACCCTGCAGCCAGAGAACTCGCTACAATTTATATCTCCGGAAGCCTCGGCGAAGTCAATATCAATAAGGCCATGAAATGGCTCCGCATCGGAGAACAAAACAACCATGACGGATGTCTGTATGTGCTGGGTTATCTCTACCGAAATGGTCTGAAAGAAGCCAATGGAAATTTCACTATGGATCAATCAGCAATCAATATCCCGAAAGCACTGGAGTATTATCAGAAGGCTGCAAATCTTGGAAGCACAGAGGCCATGAACAATCTGGCTGAAATGAATCTTGACGGTGAAGGAATGGCCAAGAACGCAAATGCGGCATTTGACTGGTTTCAGAAAGCTTGCGAACGGGATAACGGGTATTCCTGCTATATGTGTTCCTGGCTGCTGGTTAACAAAATGACCACCCGTCAGGGTGATGCCGCGGCATTTTCCAGTCGCTCACTGGAACTGGGATATGACCCGAATGCTGAAAATTAGCATTTGGTTTTTTTAACACAAATTACAACTGCCACCTCTCAGGTGGCAGTTCATATACTATTCTGTTAATCTGTATCTATTATCGTCGATTAACCGACCTTCGGTAGACTATATCCATTTTTATAACTCGCATTCAGATAACTATTAGCCTCTTTCTCTCTGAACTGGGCTTTCGTTTCATCCCAGTACAATCTTCCACCGGTCCGATAAGAGATATTCCCCATCTGACAGACAGTGGCAACATGTGCTCCGGCCTGAATCGGACAGGTAAGTTGTTCCTGCTTCCTTGATTTTACAACATCGATAAAATTGGCAGTGTGCAGATCAAGTCCGCTTTGCTTTGGCATCTGTAACGGAACTGCTTCCATCCGCTTCTCATCTGGAATAACTTCCCAACCTCCGCGGGCAAGAACAAGTGTGCCATTATTGCCAATAAAACTGATCCCATGATCACGACCATAATTACCATTGCTGATAGACTGTGCCTGCTCCCAGATCATAGAGTAGCCGTCAAATTCATAAACAGTGGTAAGGGTATCTGGAGTTTCATGAGCACCGTCAGGATAAGCAAACTTCCCTCCGATGGCCATTACTGATTTCGGAAACTTTGCATCCATTCCCAGCAGCGCATAATCAATCAGATGAACACCCCAGTCGGTCATTAATCCACCTGCATAATCCCAGAACCATCTGAAATTAAAATGGAAACGGTTTTCATTAAATGCCCGCTTCTGTGCAGGACCTAACCATAAATCATAATTGACCCCTGCCGGAACCGGCTTATCAGCCTTCTGCTCAATATTGGTCATCCACCCCTGATAGGCCCACGCTTTTACTGTTCTGATTTTACCAAGTTTACCTGAACGAATAAAATTTAAGGCATCCACAAAATGCGGAACACTGCGCTGCCACTGTCCGGCCTGCACAACGCGGTTATAACGCTTTTGGGCAGCAACCATCACATTGCACTCCTGAACACTGTTACCGACCGGTTTTTCTACATAAACATCTTTTCCCGCTGCACAGGCATCCACCATCTGCAGACAATGCCAGTGATCAGGCGTTCCAATAATGACCACATCAACATCTTTGTTATCAAGTAATTTTCGGTAGTCCTGATAAGTCTCGGTCTTGATACCGGACTTCGCCAATTCATATTTTCTCCAGTTCAGAACATTTTCATCAACATCACACAATGCCACAACATTTACCTCGGGCAACTTCATCATGGATTTTAATCCGGACCAACCCATACCATTAATGCCGATGGCGGCGACATTGATCTTGCCGTTAGCGCCCAGCACTTTTCCTGTTGCGCCAAAGAGATTACCGGGGACAGCAGTAACCATCCCTGCTCCTGCGGCTGCAATTCCTGCTTTCCTGATGAATGTTCTTCTGGATTCCATATTGTAAAGTTTATATGTTGAGTAAGATCAGATAATATTTCAAGAGCCGCAACAGAAATTATCCGGAGTCCGGTCAGAAATCCTTCACACACCTGAATCCAACAGTGGCATTCCGCTCAAACCCATGAGAAACCCGCAGCAAATATTGCCTGTAATGCAGCTCGCGGGGACCGCCCTGTACATACCACCAGCTCGCCGAAGGCTTGAAATAACTTCCACCCTTCATGATGACATAGCGGTAACTTCCGCTTTCATAAATATCATTGGTAAGCTGCCACACGGAACCTGTGAGATCCTGAAGTCCGAATGGATTGGCACCCTTCGGAAAATCACCAACCGGATGCAGACGGTCATCGCCGGTGTTGGTTAACCGCGGATCAATACCCACAAGTTTTGTGGTGGTGAGTGTTTCATTCACATATTGTTTTTCGCGCGTTACCGGACGAGTCTGTTTCCATGGCCATTCATTTCCGGCCGGAGTCTGTGCCGCAAATTGCCACTCCGCCTCGGTCGGAAGTCGCTTACCTGCCCAGTGTGCATAGGCCTGGGCATCTTCATATGAAACATTGGTCACGGGATGCTGTTCTGCTCCTTTCTCCGGCTTTCCGGATTTCCAGTGCTTTAAAAAATTTACGGTGTCCTTTGGACGATAGCCTGTTGCATTTAAAAAGCTGAGGTATTCATTGTTCGTTACCGGAAACCGATCCATATAAAATCCGCGGATGTTCAGCTCTTCTGCAGGATCTTCAGGATACCGGATAAATTCATCGCCGTGGGTCGTCTTAAATCTGAATTTGCCTCCGGGAATTTTTACCATGCCCGCCGGAATCTTTGCTGAGGTTAAGGTTCGCGTGGCTTCAGTAATCAGCACAGGAGTTCCGGGCTCAATCTCAATAACACGCTCATCTGCAAGCTCAGTCTTCTCATCAAAGAGCTGAATCACGAAGCGGCCTTCAAAACCGCCGAATGTTTTACGAACAGAAATGGCACCCGAAATATTTTTGCTGATCCACGGCTGTCGGTCATACTGAGGAATACCCGCCCAGATTTTAACAGTGTGATGTTCAGGTGCGTGATAAGATAATTTTCCATTTTCAAATTGTACCTTAAGCAATTCAGGAAACCTCGCGATGCATGCATTCTGTCCTTCATTGTTTGTGCCTGACCACCTTGCTGTAAACCCATCAATTACTGCCGGAACAACAAGCTTTCCGCCTTTTCTTTCCGGTTTTATTTCCCGGTGATTCCAGAGATCGACCCAATGTCCGCCACTCTCTTCATCAGCAGTAAACAACGCTCCGCTGTATCCCTGCGGAATAATACTGTAAACAGAATAGACTGTTTTTTCAGCTGAAGAAAATTCATTCACCCAGACACTGTCTTTTAATGAAGAAATCAGCGGAACAAAGTTTTTTGAAGTGAATGCAGTGCTGTTCTCACGCAAAATCATGGAGGTCTTTCCGAGATAGCGGTATTGTTCTTCTTCCCATTCAGGATGTCCGGGAGCAAACTGATTTATTTCGGTTCCATAGCCATTAAAAAACGATGTCGCATATTCCCGCTGAACAGGTTCCTTAAATACCTCTGCCACTCTGAAGATTGAAAACGATGGCTGGATCAGCTTGTTAAGATTAAGCATTGGTGGGTAATAAAGGGCATTATGGACTCTGCCTGAAACAATTTCAGGCATATCCTTGGGAACAGCCATCCCCTCACTGTACATCACCACTCCGGGCCTTACGCGGTCAGCAGCTTCCTGCAATTCACGGCTCGAACTGCCGCGAGTATCCAGTACCACACCATCTGCACCGGTATCACGAATCAGATTTTCAAGTCCCTTCAAATGTTCTTCTTTTCTGGTTCCTTCATCCCAGGGATTATAGGCGATGAAAAATCTTGAACCTCTGCTGCGCAGGGTGTCCGCCAGTTTCTTTAATGCATTGATTCCGCCGGGAAGGTCGCGGTACAAATCAAATTGATTCCGCTGATCAAGGCCAAGTGACGGCCATGTCGGCCACAGACAGATCACATCATCGCCGCCATATAGTTTTTGACCTCGCTCCAGAAATTCAGTCAAATGAAATTTACCATCAGCCGCATCATAATAAGATTTATCCCATGCCATCAATAAATGCATGACATAAGCCTTGCGAATCCACCGGAGGTCCTGTCTTTCATACATGGAATCATTGAACGATTCAATGTCATACAACTTTCTGTCCCGGAAGCAAATTTTAAGTCCGTTGTGCCAATCCCCGTCAAAGAGTTCAAACCATATTTTGTAATCAACAGATCCTCCCGGATAAAGCTCGGTTTCAAATCTTCTTCTGATCCCCTTCTTAATGCTTTCAGGATCCCGCCGGGATAATCCAAACAGAGAGCGATCTGTTTCAGCCTTTACAATACTGAACCCGAGTTCCCAGGCATTGTCAGGCACGATTACATTCACAGGAATCCGACCGGGCTGAAATAAATGAGTTCTTGAAAGCCGGTGCTTCCCAAATCCGGTCATAAAAATTCTTTCATGGTTTTCCCCAAAGGGAACAACATTATGAATCCTGACCGTATCAATGCCGGAATTTATAATTCTTACTATTATAAACCCTCCGGTTGAAATCCGCTCTCTTGAAATAACTTCTGTAGTAACAGGACCTTTTACTTCTGTTGTAAATAATGAATCGTCTGACCTGTATGAAAACAGCGGAACACCAAATGTGTATTCTTTTCCCACATGGCGGATTGCTTTTAAACTTCCACTTGTGATTTGTAAATTCTCTGCAATCTGGGAAAGCGCAGTGATTCGAGTAAAAAGACAAAAAAGAAAACTAAAGAAAAGAGTCAGCCTCATTTTACTGAGCAACCTGAGCGCCCCTTCCGGAGATTAAAAAATAAGTAAGCGCAACCAGACAAATGCATAAACCCAAAAACTCCCTGGCTTCTTCAATATAAATATTCTGCATTTTAGCGATGTCATCGAAAATCAAAGTTCGCTCAGGAGAATTAAACCATTGCATGGTTCCAGACCACAAACCGGTCATCATAAATAAACATAAAGCCATTAATCCGATGATTAAATAATTAGGAAGCTTTTCAAAAAAAGCTGCAGCAGAGACCCCTGCCATCAGAAGATACAAAGACACCCATAACAGTGGATCCGGATCATTTAACTGTACAATGGCAAATACAAGAAAC
>JBMTCO010000128.1:0-7121 GCA_049430945.1 Cyclobacteriaceae bacterium | reverse complement strand
TGCGCCCTTCCGGTAGCTTTAAGATAGCGTTCCATTGATGCATCATACCCGAAGGTGGATGTGGTTGCGCCGATTTCAGCCCCCATGTTTGCAATGGTGCCTTTACCGGTGCAACTCATGCTGGTTACTCCTTCCCCAAAATATTCAACTATGCAGCCTGTTCCACCTTTTACGGTCAGAATGCCGGCTACCTTGAGGATAACATCTTTTGGCGATGTCCAGCCATTAAGCTTTCCTGTCAATTTAACTCCGATAAGCTTTGGGAATTTTAATTCCCAGGCCATACCCGCCATAACATCAACAGCATCTGCCCCACCCACGCCGATGGCAATCATTCCCAATCCCCCGGCATTCACCGTATGAGAGTCGGTTCCGATCATCATGCCCCCCGGAAATGCATAGTTTTCAAGAACAACCTGGTGAATAATTCCTGCTCCGGGCTTCCAGAAACCAATTCCATATTTATTTGAAACGGATGAAAGAAAGTCAAATACTTCCTTGCTTTCCCTATTGGCGATATTAAGATCATTCTTAGCACCTGTTTTTGCAACAATCAGGTGGTCACAATGTACCGAAGAGGGCACAGCCACCTTTGGTCTGCCTGCAGACATAAATTGCAACAGGGCCATCTGAGCAGTTGCATCTTGCATGGCTACTCGGTCGGGGGCAAATTCGACATAGGATTTTCCTCTGCCGAAGGCTTCAACCTTTTGATCCTCATGTAGGTGTGCGTAAAGGATTTTTTCAGTCAGCGTAAGTGGCTTACCTAACACTTTTCTCGCTTTTGCTATACGCGCCGGCATGGCTGCATATAGTTTTTTAATCATATTCAGATCAAATACCATAGGGTTTGAATTTGGAGGCGAATTTAGAAAAAAACACCCTCAAAACTCCCTCAATTGGAATACGAAAAAATGATTTGTATTCAGCCAGTCAGTCCTGGCGGATGCGGTCGAGCATGTCATTTAAACGGTTGACATCACCCGGTGAAAATGTGTTGAATATTGCCTCCACCTCGTTAATGGCAGGCTCAATTCTGTCCAGAAGCTCCAGTCCGTCTCCCGTTATGGTAATGTCAACGGACCTTTTATCTGTCGCACAGTGTGCCTTCTGAATCAGTCCTTTAGCTGCCAGACGGTCAACAAGTCTTGAACAATCCGACATCCGGTCAAGCATGCGGTCTTTAATTTCGTTCACACTGGCCGCACCGGGGTACTGTCCGCGCAAAATCCTCATAACATTGTATTGCTGCCTGGTGATACCAAAGGACTCGGTAACAACGCTGATTTTATTCAGAACCTGGGATGCAGTAAAGATCAGGTTGACCATGGCCTTATGGGCCTCTGATCTGAATTCCCTCTGCTTGATGACTTCTTCAATCTTCAAAGGGGCCATGATCCTGTTATTTGGAATTGATGTAATTCAAAAATTCCCTCTTGTAGGTCTCCTCTTTAAACTTCCCTGAAAAATAGGCTGTGCCTGTTTTGCTGTTTGTGTCTCCGACACCGCGACTTGCCACGCACATATGGTTTGCATCAACAACAACCGCGACATGTTCCGTTTGAAGCACACGCTCCATCTCTTTACCGATTTGTACGGTAAGTCGTTCCTGAACCTGAGGGCGCTTTGCGAAATACTGTACGATCCTGTTGATTTTTGAAAGGCCGATCACTTTTCCTGACGAAAAGTATGCAACATGTACTTTGCCGTAGATCGGAACAAAGTGGTGTTCGCAATGTGAATAGAAGGTGATTTCCTTCTCAACGAGCATCTGATCATAATTGTACTTGTTTTCAAACAGCCTTGCATGCGGTCTGTTCTTGGGATTAAGACCGCTGAAAACTTCCTGCACAAACATTTTGGCAACTCTTCTTGGAGTTCCTTTCAGACTGTCGTCATTAAGGTCCAGTCCAAGTGTTTCCATGATCTGACGAAAATGACCTTCAATCCTATCAATCTTTTCGGCATCGGAGGTATCAAAGGCATCAGGCCTCAGAGGAGTATCCCATGAGGAACTGATGTGGTCATCATCAATTGAATCATTATCAGAATGGATCGGCCGGATATTCAACGCTATTTCTTTCTGTTTCATAGAGGGTAATTTTTAACTGAAGGGCCGGATCTATTTTATTTCGAAGTATTTCCCAAATAACTCTTGCGATGTTTTCAGCAGTCGGGTTGAGGTCTTTGAAATATGGAGTGTCAAGGTTCAGATTTTTATGATCGAATGCAGCAAGGATGTTATCTCGGATCAGGTCGCTCAGGATTTTCATATCAATTACGTATCCTGTTACCGGATCTGCCTCGCCGATCAGTGTCACAATCAATTCATAATTGTGACCATGATAGTTGGGGTTGTTACATTTCCCGAAAACTACATCGTTCTTCTCTGAAGTCCACCCTGGTACAAACAGCCTGTGGGCGGAGTTGAAGCTTTCTTTGCGTGAGACGGCTGTTTTCATGGATGGATAAGTTGTTAGAAATCAGCAATATTCCTCAAAAACCTGAACAAGGTGCTGTCCGATCATCTGAGCGTTCCGGCCTTCAATATGATGGCGTTCAATAAAATGTACGAGTTCACCATCTTTAAAAAGGGCAATGGAAGGTGACGATGGGGGATAAGGCAGCGTAAACTGGCGGGCCCTCGCGACAGCATCCATATCAACTCCTGCAAATACCGTGGTTAGCTGGTCTGGTTTTTTGGGACTGTTCTGTAGTGCCCATTTTACGCCGGGTCGCGCAGCACCTGCGGCACATCCGCAAACTGAATTAATAACCAGTAAGGTCGTGCCCTGGTTGTTATCTTTTAATTGCTGATCAACTTCTGAAGCTGACTTCAATTCCTTGAAACCTGCAGAGGTAAGATCAGTGCGCATTGGTGCAACAAGGTGTTCAGGATACATGCTCATTTTATTAATTTTTAGTTTTTATGATAATTAATTCAACTCTATAAAAATCCAAGCTCAAGTTTAGCGGCATCACTCATCATATCTTGAGAATAAGGAGGATCCCAGGTGATTTCCACTGTAACATTATTCACTCCCTCAATCGACTTGATTTGCTGTTCAATTTCTGCAGGTATGGTTTCTGCGGATGGACAGGAAGGAGAGGTCAGGGTCATCAGAATATGAACATTGTTTACCGGATATAGATTGATATCGTAAATCAATCCAAGTTCAAAAACATCCACAGGAATTTCAGGGTCATAGACCTTTTTGATTGCTGCAGTCACCTGTGCCCTGAGATCTGTCTCAGTTGTTTGATTTTGTGTTTCCATGTTTAGGAATTTGTCTGATGAATGGTTTTGAAGGCCAGCGCATATCTTCTGAATTGCTGAATCATGGCAGCAAAGCCATTGGAACGCTGAGTGCCGATGAACCGGTCCATTCCAATTCGTGAAGGAAAAATGATTTCTGTATCAAGGATGGCTTGTGGCGTTTGCATGTCAAACACTCGAATCAAAAGACTTACCAGCCCTTTGGTAATGGCCGTATTGCTGTCACCGGAAAAGCGAATATGACCTCCTTCATCCTGAGCCGAAAGCCAGACTTTGGACTGGCAGCCTTTAACAATATTTTCTGCTGTTTTCTCCGACTCATTCATTTCCGGCAACTTTTCACCCAGTTCCATCAGGTATTGAAGTGTCATTTCCAGGTCTCCGCCCAGTATCTCGAATTCTTTCACAATTTCATCCTGACGACTCCCGGTGTTCATTTGAATTTCTTTAAGATGACTTCCAGTGACTCAATGAGTTTGTCTGCTTCCTCAAAAGTATTATAAACAGAAAAGGATGCCCTTATGGTTCCTTCAATTCCAAATCTTTCCATCAGAGGCTGCGTACAGTGGTGTCCGGTTCTAACAGCAATTCCACGCGCATCGAGCAATTGTCCTGCATCAAAATGATGAATGTTTTTCAGGGTGAACGAAATGACACTTACCTTTTCAGGCGCTTCCCCATAGATGGTAATACCCGGAATTTTTTTTATTAAAGAAGTGGTATAATTCAGCAATTCCTGCTCATGCGAGGCAATCCGATCCTTACCTGTGGATTCAATAAACACGATGGCCTCGGTTAAGGCCACCACATCTGCAATATTAGGTGTTCCGGCCTCGAACTTGTAGGGGATGGAATTAAATGTGGTCCCTTCAAAACGAACTTCACTGATCATTTCGCCACCTGATTGCCAGGGGGGCATTTCTTCGAGCCACTTACGTTTTCCATACAGGAACCCTGTTCCTGTAGGACCGTACATCTTGTGACCGGAGGCGACATAAAAATCGCAATCCATTTCTTTTACATCCACAGGCAGATGTGCAACACCCTGAGCTCCGTCAATGAGTACAACGGCGCCTGCCTCATGTGCACTTTTGATGATTTCCCTGACAGGATTTACAGTTCCAAGGCTGTTGGAAGCATGGTTGACTGAAACTATTTTGGTTTTCCCTGGCCTGAGCAACGACTGAAATGTTTTCATTTCAAGTGTGCCGTCTTCCAATACCGGAATAACTTGTATCACTGCGCCGCGTTCTTCAGCCATCAGTTGCCATGGAACAATGTTGCTGTGGTGCTCCAGGCCCGAAATAATTATTTCATCTCCTTTGTTAACAAATCTTTTACCGAACGAAGCAGCAACCAGATTGATGCCCTCGGTTACACCCCGGGTAAAAATGATTTCCTCCTTTTCTGCAGCACCGATAAATGAACGAATTTTTGCGCGGGTGTTTTCAAATGCGACCGTGGCACGTTCCGCAAGGGTATGAATCCCACGGTGAATATTGGCATTGTCAGAACTGTAGTAGTGTGTTAATGCATCGATTACCCGGCGGGGCTTTTGATTGGTTGCCGCATTATCCAGATAAATCAGCGGATGGTTATTGACAAGTTGATTTAAAATCGGGAACTCGGATCTTATTGTTTTAATGTCCAAAGCACCGGAGACTTCCCTGGATGAAGGTGACAATGGGCGTGGATGCATTCGAATCTTGATTATTTAAGTGAGGCTATTTTTTGACGAACAATTTCACTTACGATATTTCGGATGGTTCCGGAGGTGATTTTATCTGTCACTTCTCCTGCAAAAGCATCCAGCAGCATCGCCTGTGCTTCTGTTTTGTCTATACCGCGACTCTGCAGATAAAACAACGCTTCTTCATCAAGTTGTCCTGTGGTACAACCATGAGAACATTTAACATCATCAGCCCAGATTTCCAGTTGTGGTTTTGTGTTCACAGACGCTGAGTCCGATAAAATGATATTCCTGTTGGACTGAAATGCATTGGTTTTCTGAGCGTCCTGCCTGACAAAAATCTTTCCGTTGAAGACGCCTTTTGAACTTCCGTGCATGACCCCCTTAAACAATTCATTGCTGTTTGCATTCGCAACGCGGTGATCAACCGTAGTGTGGTTGTCAACAACTGTTTTACCGTTCAGCAGGTAAAGACCCATTAAGTTTCCTTCTGCGCCGGCGCCGTCAATCTCAAGATTGAAATTATTGCGAACAATCTCTCCATCTGTAGTCAGTACGAAGGCGTGAACAGTACTGTTTTCTTTCTGACGGATCAATGAATTATAGACCTGGCTCCAGTTTCCGGAGCACTGCTGTAATCGTATATAGTGACAGACAGCGTTTGCTTCAACGGTGACATGAAGGGTAGGGGCGCTGAAATGATGACCTGCACCTTCATGACTGAAAGTTTCAACTATGCTACATTCCACTCCTTGTTTCAGATGTAATTGGATGGCGGGAAAGGCAAGCGTGGACTTTAAACCGGAAATACTGTGATGATGGATGTGTAGCACTTTACCGCAGGTTGCTGCAACTTCAAGCGCCAGTGGATTTTCACTGAATATATCATTAAGTATTCCAAACGGGTCTTTCTGTTTTTCCGACTCAAATTGTACAATTGAAACTCCTGCCGGAAGTTCAAAGTCAGGTGACAGGCAGCCGTTGATAAAAGTGATGCCCGCAGAATCGGGTAAAACAAAAGGGCGTTCAGAGGCTACTTTTTCATCCGGCATTCTGTTTATTTCAGAATCCTTCTGAAGAATTTTCCGAAGCAAATCAGAGATCTGTATATAACGATACTCTTCATTTTTTTTGCCGGGCAATCCTGAAGAATATAAATGTGCTGTGGCTGCCTTTCTTGATTCTGAAGGTTTCAGTTTTTCAATTTCAGAAATCAGGATTTCAGGCAGGGAATTCCCTGTAAGCGTACTCATTGTTTTCAGGCGTTTACAGTTTCCTTAATCCAGTCATATCCCTTGGCCTCAAGTTCCAGTGCAAGATTTTTATCACCTGAATGAACAATTCTGCCTTTATACAACACGTGCACAAAATCCGGAACTATGAAGTCAAGCAGCCTCTGATAGTGCGTGACAACAATGACTGCATTGTTTTTATTTCTGAGTTTGTTTACTCCGCCGGCAACAATTTTGAGTGCGTCAATGTCAAGTCCTGAATCTGTTTCGTCCAGGATAGAAAGCTTGGGTTCAAGCATGGCCATCTGGAAAATTTCATTTCTCTTTTTTTCACCTCCGGAAAAACCTTCGTTCAGCGAACGGCCCAGAAGGGCCTGATCAATCTCCACCAGTTTCATTTTCTCTTTCATATAATTTAAAAATGAAACGGCATCGTAGGTGGACAGGCCCCTGTGTTCGCGCACTTTGTTCACCGCGGTTTTCATGAAATTAATGGTGCTTACTCCTGGGATTTCAACCGGATACTGAAAGGCTAAAAAGACTCCTTCCCGCGCACGTTCATCCGGCTCCATTTCCAGTAGATTTTTTCCGATAAAATCTACCGATCCATCTGTAACTTCATAATCTTCCCTTCCTGCAAGGACGGATGCAAGTGTACTTTTACCTGATCCGTTAGGCCCCATGATGGCGTGGACCTCGCCGGCATTCACCTTTAAGTTGATTCCATTCAGAATTTGTTTTTCACCGATTCGTGCGTGGAGATTTTGAATATCAAGCATGACTGTAGTTTTAAATTTTTAAAATGTTAACCGACACTGCCTTCAAGAGTAAGTGCCAGTAATTTCTGAGCCTCCACTGCAAATTCCATAGGAAGCTGATTCAATACTTCCTTTGCATAGCCGTTTACAATCAGTGCAACGGC
>JBMTCO010000127.1:0-7234 GCA_049430945.1 Cyclobacteriaceae bacterium | reverse complement strand
CGCACGCGTACCATTTAAACCAAAGGCTCTGCAACCCCAGCCCCGATCCGTTTTAGACCCAGGTTCAAAAACCTCTATAAAGCCTGAAGGTGTAGCAAAATCAACGCATGAATCGAAGTCGTAGGAAATAAAGACAGGTTTTATTTTAGTAATATCCAGATTATAGACCAGTGAAGGAGACTGTCCCAGCTGAAGGTTTCCACCTTCAACACCTGAAATCTCAAATGAAATACTTCTTTTGTCAGGCCCTCCTGTCTTAACCACCGGAAAAACAAAAAAACCTGGATCAGTATCATCGCCGCTTAATTCAACAGAGAGGGAATTACCTGAAGGTGCGGGATCTGTTGTATAGTCAATACCATATTGAAGACCCTGGAAATTTAAAATGGCGACATCAACCACAACTGGGGACTCAATCCGGACATTACTGTAGAGTCTTACCTTTATTCCATTTGAGTTACTCTCCAGTATTGAACCGGAAGTTGCAGCAAATCCTATAGATGGAGTGATTGAAAAGTCCAGTTCGTCGGAGTCACAGCTGACAATAATCAGAAGTGAAGCAGAAAACAGATATGTAAATAGCTTCTTCATTTTTAATTACCCTTAAGACTGAAATTATCAATTCTCCAGCTTGAAGAGCTGGTTGTGCTGCCGCCCTTAAACTGAATTGCAAAGTAGACCTCCTGACCACTTAGGTTATCCAGCAAGGCACCAACATTTTTCCATACTCTGGAACCCGCAGCGGGAATCTGGCTGTTCATCTGATCGACCGGTGTCCATGTAACGCCTTCTGCCTCCGGATTACCTGAACCGGAGTAATTATTACTGTAGAGAACCTGAATGCTTCCGGCACCGGTAAAACGGGAGTATACTTCCATACTGACATATACCTGGTTGTAATCATTTCCACTGAAGGCAGGAATAATCAGATAAGAATTACTGACGCCGGGAACACCCTTTCCAAAAGCATTGGCCTCTGCTGCACTGGTTGTTTCATTCGGAAACCCAAATGAAGTGCAACCCCAGGTCGACGTTTGCATGATTCCATCACCCGGTACAACTACTTCTGTTGGCCCTACCGGTACCGTTACGCAGTCATTAAAATCATATTCAAGAAAAGGAGATGTATTGTCGGCCACTTTCATTGTAAAAACACCATTACCTACAGACTTGATGGCATTACTTGCTCCAAGGACTTTGAACTGGTATTCATAACCCAGTGGTTCAAAGATGCCGTCATATTGCGGAATAAATGTGAATGATGCATCAGACTCACCGGGTTGGATTGTCAGTGTTGTTATTCCCGGTTCGAGTTGCGGCGGGTTAGTCACATAAGATGCTCCATAGCCAGCGCCATTCCCCTGAATAAAAATGTTAACCTGTGATTCCACATTTAAAATCCTTGAAGTCTTGAGCGTAATGGTAACCGGCAATCCATCCTCGCCTTCTTCGGGTTCCTGGGCGGCCGCCGACACACCCGGATAAAAAGTAATGGTGGCAGGATTAAACTGATCATCCTCACAGGATAAAAGCACCGACGAGATTACTGCCAGAATAATTGCTGAGTATCTTTTCGCGTATTTCATCAGTTGAAGTAAATGGTGAAATTAACATTATAATTTATCGGGAATCCGTATGCCTCCTGAACTCCGAACAGCTCATCGGAGCGACGAATGAATTGATCATTCAGCAAATTGTGAACATTAAATCCTACACGCCCCCTGAAATCATTTACAGGGAAATAATACCCACCATAAATATCCAGCATACGATAATCAGGAAGTTTTCTGACCTGACGGTACCCGGTAATCCGCTCGGCAGGGTCAAAGCCCTCATAAAGGTTTCCAAAGTAATTAAAGCGGAAGCCAAAATAAACATCACGAATCCGGCGCACATGCGCACCAACAAATCCTGTTGTCTGTGCAGAGTTTCCAACCTTTAAACCATTAACATATACCCTTGCAAATTCCACTTCAGTACCCTGGTCATTGGTGAAAACTGCACGGGCATCCCGTGTCCAGTTCCAGTCACCTGCCGAAAACATACCGGTCATTTCAATTCCCGGAATCAATTCATAACGGGCATCGAACTCAATGCCCTTATGCTCAGCTGCCAGTCCATTCAGCGCCTGACGGTTTCCGGATTGAGGGTCAACGAAGGCAGTATTTACAAGGGTCTTGTCTTTCCAGGTTGTATAGTAAATATTTGCGTGAGCCTTGAAGCGTGGTGTGCGGTAGCTGTATCCGGCCTCAACCGCCTGAATAGTTTCATTCTTTAAGCCTTCAATGAAGGCATTGCTGAAACGTGCGTCAATGAATGCATTTCTGAGAAATGGCGCACGGGTAATTCTGCCGGCATTCAGGAATACATTATGGCGTCCGTTAATCCTGTAGTTAACGCCGCCCTTCAGATTGTAATTATCAAAAACACGCCTATCCGATGAGCCCAAAGAATTATAGAGATATCCTCTGGCAGCATCTCCGTTCCAGAAATTTCCAACCCTCCACATCTGAATCCGTGACATATTCGCTGAGGCAAAGACATCAAATTTACCTTTGGTCTTTTCCACCTGAATAAATGCCGATCCCCACCTCACATTACCGTCATAATTATATCTTATTTTATCACCCTTGCGTGTAATCCGGTTTGGTGCAAGCAAATTATTATCAAAGGCTGAAGAACTTAAATCACGATCCATCCAGAATTCGCCTCCCAGCAGATGATGTACTTTTCCGTAATGAATGGCCTTATAATTCCTGAGGTCGATACCGGCAACTACAGTTGTTAAAGGATTGAGCTGATAGGTTACATTGGAAATAATTCCATACCAGTTATGGTTGTTGTAACGTGCTTCAATAATGCTTCTGGATTGTAATCCTGTGATGGAGGTACCCTGAGGATAGCCGAAAGGATTGGTTACGGTTTGAGTATTGGCAATGTTTTGAGCGCGCATGGTTTCAAAATCCTGAAGACCCTCTGAAGTCAAAGCAGGCGCACTTCCAAGTCTTGCAGTGCCATAGACACGCGCAATGGAAAGGTATGGGGTGGTACTCAGAGTCAGTTTATTGCTGATGTTCCAGATGTGCAGTAATGACATCTGAGGCTTATGCGATTTATTCTGTGAAACACTTAAACGCTCACCATTATAAAAACCCCACGCCTCATTGTACAGCACACTTCCGTACTTTTCATAATTGGCAGTATTGGTGTTCCATGCCCTGCCCCTGTCGGTAGGTGCACCGAAAACTGAAAAAAGCAATGAATGATTTGAATTGATCTGTTTGGACGCCGTAAAGAAATAGGACCATGCATCAACATAGGCACCCGGTCTTAAACCCTCTCCGGAACTCCTGCTGCCCTGAAAGGTGAAAGCCCAGCCACCATCCATCTGGCCTGAATTAAGAGTAAGGCGATGACGATTGGTATAACTTCCGTTTCCAAAAATGGTTTCAATCCTTCCACCTCTGCGCTTATCAGATGGCTCCGTGAGAATATTGACAGTGCCGCCAACGGAATTCACCGCAAGCCGTGAAGCACCCAAGCCCCGTTGTACCTGCATATTACGGGTTACCTCACTCAATCCTGCAAAGTTACTCCAGTACATAATGCCGTTTTCCATATCGTTCACCGGCACACCATTAATCATAAATAAAACCTCCTCCTGTCCAAAACCCCTGATGTTAACATACGCATCTCCAAATGAACCATCACCCTGTGTGGCGTACACTCCGGGAGTGGAATTAAGCAGTTCAGGTAATTGCATCGCTCCGAGTTGTTCATTAATCATCACTGAGCCAATGGAGGATGCCGCAACAGGTGTTTTACGATCTTCAACAATGTTTGCAAACACTTGTATTTCTTCAAGCCCGATTGAGCCTGTCTGTAATTTTATTTCAGGTACCGTTGTTACATCATTTGCATTGACAGCTATGGAGATCTCAATTTCCTCATAGCCTACATATTTTACCTGAAGGACCTGATCACCGGCCGGTACATTCGAAATCCGAAACTCTCCTTTTAAGTCTGTAATAGAACCAATGGTGGTTTTAGAAATCAGAACCGTAGCACCAATGAGCGGCTCATTATTTTCCTGATCGATAATTTTACCCGTTACTGTGCCTGTTTGAGCAAAAACAAAACCGGAAAGAAATACCAGGAAAAGCGAAAGTAAACTTTTCATAAAATGCAGAGCGGAATAGGTTTAAAGGGACCCAAATTTAGAAGAACTTTTAAAACATGTGGGTGTCCTGCGTTTGAATATTCTGTTACTTTACCCGCAGAAAAGTTTTCGAAGACCTCATGAAATGTCATAAAATTTCAATAATTGCATTTTTAGTTTTTTTGAACTCCGGTCTATCCGGCCAGAATAAGATTGAGAAAAAAGCCACTGTTGGTTTCTATAACATTGAAAATCTGTTCGATACCGTTGACGACCCCAATATTCAGGATGAAGAATTTTTACCTGAGGGAGTAAATGCCTGGACCACCGAAAAGTACAGGCAAAAGCAACAAAATATGGCCAGGGTGATCGCCGGATTTGCTCCTGATATTCTTGGTGTCAGTGAAATTGAAAATCGGAAAGTTCTGGAAGATCTGGTGCAGCAGCCTGAAATCGCCGGAAAGAGATATCAAATTGCACATCTGGATATGAAAGATCCGCGGGGTGTTGATGTTGCACTTATTTACCGTCCGGCAGTTTTTCGGCCTTTTTCAATATCAGCCATTTCAATTAAAGACCCTAAGGAGCCCGAATTCAAAACGAGGGATATTTTATGGGTTAAAGGATTGATTTTTTCGGATACCCTTCATGTTGCGGTGAATCACTGGCCTTCACGCAGAGGCGGTAAGGAAGATAAGAGATTGCTTGCAGCAGCTGTAACAAGAAAGGCTGTGGATTCAGTACTAAGAATTAATCCGGAAGCCAAGATTATAATTATGGGCGATTTGAATGATGACCCTAATAACAAGAGCGTTCGTAAAATACTTGTAAAGAATGAGGAGAAACCGGGGTCTCAGGAACTTTTTAATGCATCAGAATCAACCTTCAAAAAAGGATTTGGATCATTGGCATATAACGGAACCTGGAATCTGTTTGATCAAATTATTATGTCTCCTGCACTTCGTCAGAATAAAGGATTAGTAGGCTATTTGCAGGAATCTTATTCAATTTTTGCACCCAAATGGATGCAGGAAACCGAAGGCAAGTATGCAGGTATGCCGGCAAGAACATTTAGAGGCAACAAATTCAACCCTTCCGGTTACAGTGACCATTTTCCTGTTTTCATTATTTTACAAGCTCCATGAATAAACAAACACTCAGGCTATTTTTTGCCTTACTGCTGATAACCACAAGTTGTCAGGAAGAGATATCACCCTTATTCCGGCCATCCAAAGAGGTTGGGGATAATAACAACTCAACGCCTACTGAACCTGTTGAAGGAAAATATGCTGATTGTTTGTCCGTATTATCAAATTCAACCTTTGATATAGCAACGTGGAATATTGAAAATTTTCCAAAAACATCAACAACCTTGAACAAGGTAAAGGAAATCATCAGCACAATGGATCCGGATGTCATTGCCGTTCAGGAAATCACTTCCTTATCACTATTCAATAATTTAATTAGTGAGTTACCGGGGTGGCAGGGGACTTTAATGAGCAGCGGATCTCAAAGGCTTGGGTATTTGTTCAAAAGCTCTGAGATACAGAGCGTTGAAGGAACGGAAGAGTTATTTACCAATGACAATTGTCCCTTTCCAAGGCCTGTCTTAAAAACAAAAGTCAGGCATGTTTCAGGAAAAGAAATCTTTCTGATGAATGTTCATTTAAAGTGTTGCAGCGATGCAACTGCTTCATGCGGCAGTGCATCGGACAGGAGAAGGCAGGCCTCGGAAAAAATGAAGAGTTATATTGATCAGAATCTTTCCACCAGTATGGTAATAGTTCTGGGTGACTGGAACGATGGAATTTCTGATCCGAATAATCCCTTCTCAAATTTCATCGCTGATCAGGCAGGATATAAATTTTCAGATCTGGAGATTGCGAAAGGTCCACAAAGCGGGTGGAGTTATCCAGGCTGGCCAAGTCACCTGGATCATATATTAGTATCCAACGAGCTTTTCAGCCTTGTTAAAGAAACCCGGACCCTCAAGCTTAATATTTGTGAGTCTTCCTATTTTGATACGGTATCTGATCACTATCCGGTGATGCTTAGGTTGAATTAGGTGGTGTCATTCAATTACACAAAACAGAGGTAAGAAAGATTTTTTTCAGGTGAGCATCAATGCTCACTCAGTTTTTCCGGGGCTATCAGGGCAACGACTTATATACTTTTTCGATAGTCACTGAATTCTTTGAGTAATAAGGACAAAAAAAATCCCGCCGGTTGGAGCGGGATTTTAAATAAGTCAAATAAATATTAAGGCTGAGCAAAAGAAACCCGACCGCCCTTGGCATCAAAGAATGCTGCATCTATTCTTGCTTTCTGTCCCGCAGAGAACATATACATGCAAGCGTCATTGGTGTAATCCATGTAGTTCATCCACATTTCATCAGGGTCTCCGGTGCAGGTGCTCTTATGCCCTGCTCCCGGACAACCGTAATTATAAGTATTATGGGTTGGCGTATCATTAACAAAATCACTTCCACATGTAGCATCACCCCATATGTGCCTCAAGCTCAGCCAATGGCCAACTTCATGGGTCGCAGTGCGTCCGAGGTTAAAATTTGAAAACAAAGGGTAAGACCCTCTTCCAAAAGCATTGGTATGAATAACCACCCCGTCAGTTGATGATTTTCCTCCTGGAAACTGAGCATAGCCAAGGATGTTGTTCGCAAGGACGCAAACCCACATATTCATATAAATGGTAGGGCTGGTGGGGTTGATGCCACCTTTAGATGCCATTTTACACGAATTATCCGTGCGCCAACTGGTCTTTTTGGAAGCCAGGCGGGTTACTCCCTCTAAAACAAAACGAATACCTACATTAGCTTTAACTCCTGCAAAAATGGTTGGAACTTGGTCATAATCAGAATTTGTAGCATTAAAATCCTCATTCAATACATCAATCTGAGACTGAATCTGTGCATCACTGATATTTTCTGCTTGCTTCTTCTGATTGTAAATCACATTCACCCAAACAGGTATTTCTATTTTACCATTTATAAGGCGGTATTGTTCGGGATTTTTTTGTGCTTTCTGAATAAAGGCCTCAATCTCATCCAGTCGTTTACC
>JBMTCO010000126.1:0-7249 GCA_049430945.1 Cyclobacteriaceae bacterium | reverse complement strand
TTGTAAGAACGGGATACGGCAAATTCTATCCTGATCGGGAGCGGTATTTCGGATCAGCGAAAGTTGGACCGGAGGCAATTCCGGAATTGCATTTCCCCGGTATTGAACCTGAGGCAGCAAAATTTCTGGTTGAAAAAAGAAAAATCAAAGCCATTGGACTTGATACCCCAAGTCTTGACTTCGGACAATCGCAGGATTTTAAAACACACCGGGTACTCATGGAGGCCAATAAGCCGGGGTTTGAAAATCTCGCTAACCTGGATCAACTTCCCCCGAAAGGAATCTTTGTGGTGGCACTTCCCATGAAAATAAAAAAAGGCAGTGGAGGTCCGCTGCGTATTATCGCAACTGTCAAATGAGTTCTAATACACAATAACATTCGATGAAATAAAAAATAATTTTTTAAATCTCAAATGAAAGCAGTCAAACAGCCACACCGCATATTTAATGATAGCTGGGCCCTTTACAAAAAGATTGTTGAAGCTGACTACATGCATCATCAATTGTTAATTCGGCTTACGCTGCAGGCTATTGAGGAGTTGAAAAATAGACCGGGGGTTAGAATGCTGGATATTGGTTGCGGGGATGCTGAACCTGTAATTCCGATAATAAAAAAACTTCCGGTGAATCAATATACCGGCTATGATTTGTCAGAGGCGGTACTTGATAAGTGCGCTTCAAATCTTTCAGGAATAAATCTTGAATTCAAGTTAAGGCAAGGGGATATGGCGACAGTTATCGACCAGGAAGTAGACTCTTTTGACCTCATATTCAGCAGCTATGCAATTCACCACCTGGCTGATGATGAGAAGTTGACTTTACTAAAAAAGATAGGTTTGTTATTAAAGCAAGGTGGTCTCTTCATATATATTGATATTTTTCGGGATCCGGGACAGTCGCTGGATCAGTACAGAAAAGATTATAATGATTATATCAGCCAATGGATTGGACTAACTGCTGAGGAAAAATCCGCTGTAACGGACCACATCAATAAATTTGATTTTCCTGCTACCCGTACCAATACGAAAAACTGGATTTCGCAGGCCGGATTGGAAGAGGTCAGATTTTACAGAGCGGACAGAAGTCATATGTTCCTTGCGCTGAGGAAGGCGATAATCAATTAGGCAGGTTTTACTGACCTCGGTAAAGTTGGAGGTGCCAATTGACCCTCCTCCGAATATTACACAGGACAGAAAATTTTCACATAAAGTGCCTTTTTTTAAGTCCAATTTCAGGATTATCAAAGGAGTGATATCGGAAATCAGGATTAAAGAGTGTCCCTGTAGTTCTGAAATATAAAATCAGGACTGATTTCGGTTGTGCCCGGAGGACGGCCATAATAATTTTGTAACCTCATTCATAAAGGAATAAACTTTAAACAAGAAAGAATTTAAAATCCGGGATTTACTGACATAATAATCAATTGAATATGAAACATACCATCGCTTTAATTGTATACTTTTTATTTTTTTTAGGAGCGCCATTATTTACAGACGCGCAGGATTTTTCAATTCTGAAGGTCGGAACGCAGGAATGGATGGGTAAAAATCTTGATACAGATAAATTTTCTAATGGAGAATCAATTCCTGAAGCAAAAACAAAGCAGCAATGGACAGAGGCCGGCTTAAGCGGAAAGGCTGCCTGGTGTTATTTTAATAATGATCCTTCCAGCAATGAAAAGCACGGCAAACTTTATAATTGGCATGTGGTTTCTGATCCACGAGGAATATGTCCACAAGGCTGGAGGGTTCCTAATGATGAGGATTGGAATAAATTAACAGAGTCATTGGGTGGCCTGGAAGAAGCAGGGTTAAAATTAATATCAAACAGACGCTGGAATAATGGTGTGCTCCCGCAAGACCTTAGTAAAATTCCCGGTTTAAGCGGTGGTTACCGTTGTGATATTGGCAACTTCTACGACAATAATGAATCGGGATACTGGTGGACCTTATCAGAACTCAGCAAAGCGGATTCCTGGGACCGATCATTAGATATTAAAAAAACAAGTATAAAAAGAACTTCCGGTAATAAAGGAAATGGCGAATCTATCAGATGCATCAGGAGTGCTGAATAAAATTATAGTATTAGAAAATCCTTCACCCAGGAAAAATCCGAACAGTGAAATCAGGTGTGATCAGCAGGTGTTTATAAAGCGTCCAATAAATTAAGACAGCTGAGCAACCCGGTTTCGGATTTGTTTTCGCAGGGCTTTGATGGCGTCCAATGAGTTGGTCATCCGATACACGGAATAGTCAATAGCCATTTTAGAGAACATGATTTTATTTATCAGCAATTTTTTTCGATCAGGGGTGCTGAAAGATAATTTATAGAATCTGTCCTGGGGTTCGCCCAGAACCCGCAGCAAATCATGATTTTCAATTGAATAATTCCAGATTGTTTCAATACTGGTTTTATTATATACATCAATCAGAAAATTGAGCTCGTTGTAATTGACTTCATAAAGATTCATAATAGACTGAGAGAGGCTATCTGAGCCAATCAAACCAAGCTCACCGGTTGATTTAATAGTTTCAAATGTGGCACTATTCGGATGAAATTCCGGGGCGACGATTAACCTGCGAATCAGAACACCGCTGCTGTCCGTTTCCTTTAAATCATCAATTTTTAGTTTATTCAGAAAATCATTCAGGGTATAGTCTACTTTGAGAATATATCTTAATTCTTTTGCAAGATTCAGGCTATCCTGATTGAGGTTAGCATCAAGGTTGATAAGGATTTTCTTTTCCTCAATGCGGTCATTTCTTTCCTGACGCCATTCATCAAACCACCATGAAAATGTAATACTGCTGAAGATAATCACAAATTCACCTGCATATTTCCATATATAAGAATTGAGGCGGGGAAATTTTTTTGGAATCATAGTGGACGAATCAGCAGAGGTTATTTTAAGAAGTATGGATACCTCTTATAAATATAGGAATAAAGGTTTCTGATTCAGGAATTAAAAAATATTTAGTCCGGTAACAAATTCACGGCATCAGGCTGCGGCATGAACTTTCACCCTACAGACAATACAGCTGCTTTTCAGTATCCCATCCTTTATTTCTCTGACTACATCTTAGACGGCAATGTTGTAACCTGTTTTGCAAATGGCTGGTCATAATATCGTTTTCCGGTAGCCTTATATAAGGCGTTTGCCACGGCTGCAAAGACAGGCGGAAACGGAGGCTCTCCTAAACCGGTGGGATCAATATCATTTTCCACAAAGCTCACATCAATTTTCTTCGGTGCTTCTTTGAGCCGGATCATTCGGTAGCGATTGAAATTGTTCTGCTCAGGAGCCCCCTCCTTATGGGTCAGCCCTCCGTAGAATGCATTTCCGATTCCATCCACAACAGCGCCCTGAACCATGTTAACAGCGGCATCAGGATTGACGACCACGCCACAGTCTATGGCGCTGGTCACTTGTTCCACATAGGGCTGGCCGTCTTTAGTAACAATATCCACAACATGGGCGGCATATGAATTATGGCAGAAGTAGGCGGCCACACCACGGCTGTATTTTTTGTTTTCAGAATTATTCCAGCCTGATTTTTCCCTGACAAGTTTCAGTACTGAGGCATACCGGTCTGCGTCATATTCGTTGTTTTTACCTACCGGATTTTCTTTGGCTCTTTTTAAAAGTTCAAGTCTGAAATCTATCGGATCTTTACCCATTGCTTCCGCAAGTTCATCCAGGAAAGATTGCTCTGCGGCTGCGTTGAAGTTGGAGCGGGGAGCACGGAATGCCCCGATGGTAATGTTGGAAGGAATGGCCCAACCTTCTGCGAGATAATGATCTACTGCACCGGCCGGAAAGCGGTTTGCATGGATAGGATGCTCCGGAATTCCTCCACCTTTTACATGGAAAGCAATCAGATTTTTATTGGCATCCAGTGCTGCACGATAAGTAGCCGTGTACATAGGGCGATAGATTCCGTAGGTCATATCATCCTCGCGACTGTAAACAAGTTTTACAGGAGCTTTGACCTTTCTTGAGATGAGTGCTGCTTCTGTAATGTAATGACCATAAGCTCTGAGTCCGAAGCCTCCGCCCATCCTGGTCATTTGTATTTCAATTTTATCTGCTGGCAGATTCAGGATTTTTGAAAGCGAAGGTTCAATCCAGCCCGGGGCCTGGTGCGGGCCGGCAACTACTGCCTTTTCATCCGTAACATGCGCAAAGAAGTTTATCGGCTCCATGCAATTGTGCGCCAGAAACGGAGCGGTATAAGTGCGCTCTATAATTTGTGCGGCCTGAGCAAATGCTTTTTCAGGGTCGCCATCTTTTCTTAACTGCTGAGCAGGTTTTTTTGCATACTCGGCCATTTTGGTAAGTTGCGTACCCGTGGTTTCCAACTCTGCAGGAATCAGGACTTCAGTCTTACCTCTGAATCCGCCAATTACTTCCTTTGTTTCGCTTATTTGTTCCCAGGTGACCTTCAGTTTTTTACGGGCATTCAGGACTTCCCAGGTGGTGTTTCCTACTACAACCAGCAAATCATTGAATGTGCGGGTATCAAACCCGGCCTGCTCGTATCCATCTTCATATAATTTCAGTGTAAAAACATCTTTGATACCCGGCATCTTCAAAGTTTCGGAAGCATCAAAAGATTTTAGTTTTTTTCCGAAGGCCGGAGGATGCTCAATCATTGCAATCAGCATTCCTTCAGCAGAATAGTCCAGACCGAAGAGTGGTTTTCCTGTAACGATTTTCAGGCCTTCTACATTTTTCTGCGGTTTACTTACTACAGTGAAATTCCTGAGCTCCTTAAGTTTTACTCCTTTGGGTATAGGGCTTGATGCAGCTTTTGTTGCAAAGTCGCCATAGGTTCCTGACTTACCACTTTTTTCATGGTAGAGCATGCCGGCTTTTGTAGTTACTTCATCCACCGGAACGCCCCATGTCTGAGCCGCAGCATCACGCAGCATCTGACGGGCTGCTGCACCGGCTTCGCGAAGCGGCTTCCAGTACATCCTCACGGAATTACTTCCACCGGCAAACTGAGGTCCAAGTTTTAGATTGTCGTGAGGTCCCATCTCCACAATTACTTTTTGCCAATCCACATCCAGTTCTTCTGCCACCATCATCGGAAGCGAAGTCATCACATTTTGCCCGAACTCGGGATTGGGGTTGAGGATCTTGATGAGATTGTCGGAGGTTATTTTGATATAACCTGTAATCTCATTCCACTGCCCGGCGGGTTCAGCTAATTTGATCTCGCCCTTATCTGTAAGTTCTGAGAATCCGCTGAAGCTGATCATTAGTCCGCCGCCTGCAAGCATGGAGGACTTTAAAAAAGAGCGTCTGGATTGTGCGGTATTAATTTTTTCCATTTTCAATGATGTTAAACTAGGACATGGTTCCGGCACCGTTTTATTTTTCTGATGACACAGATTTGACTGCCTCGCGGATGCGTAAATAAGTACCACAGCGGCAAATATTGCCTGACATCGCGGCATCAATTTGTGCGTCGGTCGGATTGGGATTTGTTTTTAACAAAGCTGCAGCCGACATGATTTGTCCGGTTTGACAATAGCCGCATTGAGCGACATCTTTTTCAAGCCATGCTTTTTGTACCGGGTGTTCACCATTTTCTGACAACCCTTCTATGGTCGTGATTTTCTTGGTGCCAATGGTAGATACCGGCAAGGAGCAGGATCGGACGGCCACGCCATCGATGTGGATGGTACATGCTCCGCATTGTGCAATTCCGCAACCGTACTTGGTTCCGACCAGGTTCAGATGTTCCCTTAAAACCCACAAGACCGGAGTTTTCGGGTCCACATCAACGGTTAGTTTTTTTTCGTTTACTGTAAGATTTATAATGGCCATGATTCAGGCGATTTGAGGAAGTATTATGGAAACAATAAAACTAAGGAAGTTTTTGATGATAAACTGCAAAGATATGTCAGCGGAGCAGGTGCACTCAAATCATTGGTTAAATACCCCGTGATTGAATTTTTGCCCGTTTTTTCATCAAAGCTTTCTCAATCAGATCAAGTCTTATTTTACGAGGGTCGGTTTTGCTTTGGGCATTTCCATCAAGATCAATATCAAGGATCTGCTCATTCCGGATGTCATAGACTGGCCAGTATGGAAGTCCGGGTCCATTAGGATTTCCGGTCTTTGCAAAATTTGTCCAGTATCTGTTCATTAAACGGGCCAACTCCTTTTCCGGGTTGGTGGGTTCAGGAGGCGCACCCCACCGGGTATTCAGTGTGTTGAAAACAAAAGCAATATCAGATCCATGACCGGCGCCATACTTTACACGTTCTCTTGCCGGGACAGGAACATACCCAAACTGAAAAATAAATGCAGGACTCTGTTTTTTTAATAAAACTTCTTGCTGTCATTCGGGCCGGTTCACCCCACACCCACTCTGTGTTAAACTTTGTCTGAATCTCTGAAAATTCTTTATTCCCATCCGGATCAAAAACAAACTTTGCTTCATTCTGATATTCGTCAAACTGAGCAAAAAAGGTTTCCTTAGTTGTGGCATTGCTGACGAACTGGCCACCAATTTCTCCGCTGCAGTTTCCAATTATTAGCGGGACCGTTGTAAACCTTCCGGCTTTGTATGCAAATTCGGCGGTTTCTACAACCATTTTACCATCCAGGATTGGACCAGAATAAATGTTTCACCGGAGCTGTCAGTTTCCTGGGCCCCTTCCACAATATCTTTCGCGCTTAATAAGCGGAGTTTCTGAAGGGCAGCTGCATCATCAGAAAAAATTTTGTGTTTACGTGCAAAATTGATTCCTATAGTTTCTGCGGAGATCGGATAAAGCGGGTCTGCATTTTCCTCACGGATAGGTCTTCCTGTAAGCACCCCATCGCGACCTCCACTTGAGTGTCCGATGGCCTTATGAAACAGACCCTTTGCTGCCGGAATAGTCAGCAATGAATGAACAGAGACACCGCCGGGTATCACTAACATAGTTTCTGTTGAAATCCCGCAACTCATCATAAACAGGAACATTATAATCCTGTGCAGAGAGGCTGCTGCTTGCCAGTAAAAAAAAGAATGAGAACCAAATAGCTTTCCTACAAGGGCAAATTGACATGCATGCGTGTTAAGAAATCAAATGTAACAAGGGGAAGCTTCTTCGGGAAATAGCGGACCATATGTATCCCGAATTCAAACCGTAACATGTGGCCTTTACAAGAAAATGTCATGAATAGCCAAAACAAAAAAAGCCCGTCATCTTTCGATAACGGGCTTTTAATAAAATAAGGCGATGACTT
>JBMTCO010000125.1:0-7275 GCA_049430945.1 Cyclobacteriaceae bacterium | reverse complement strand
CGATGCGGTTACCATTGCAACACCCGATCACTGGCATGGTCAGATTGCCATCATGGCATTTGACGCCGGAAAAGATGTGTACGGTGAGAAACCACTTTCATACGATATCAAAGAAGGTCAGCTGATGCTTGACGTTCTGGAAAAAAACAAAAGAGTATTTCAGCTGGGCACGCAGATTCACGCAGGCGACAATTATCACCGTGTTGCTGAAATCATTAAAAGCGGAGCCATTGGAAAAGTTCATACAGTTAAACTCTGGAAAACAGGGTACTCACCGGGGCTTGGTAATCCAAAAATTCAGCCAGCGCCCTCCTACTGGGACATGTGGCTGGGCCCTGCTCCTGAGGCTGATTACTTTCCGGAGCGTTGTCATTTTAATTATCGCTATTTCATGGATTACTCCGGTGGCGTATTCGCTGACTTCTGGTGCCATATTGCAGACATTGTATGGTGGGCCATTGACCCGAAGGGATTGACCAGTGTTCGCAGCCGTGGAGAAAAGACCGGAGAGATTGCTGACGCACCCAAATGGCTTGAATGTGACATGCAGTTTGATGGTCTCACTTTACAATGGACATCAACGCCGCCTGATGTTCCCGGGGCAGATAAAATGGGCATCGGAGCATGGTTTGAAGGTGACAAAGGAACACTGATCTGCGATTACAACAGCAGAGAAGTAACCATCAATGGTGAACGCATGAAAGACCTTCCGGACCTGAAGCCTTTCATTGAAAGATCGCCGGGGCATCAGCAAAATTTTATTGACGCAGTACGCTCCAGAAAACAACCTGAATCTGAACTCTCATATGCAAGAAGAATGACTTTACCCATGCACCTTGCACTCATTTCATGGAGGCTTGGCAGAAAACTGGAATGGGATCCGATAAAAGAAGAATTTATCAATGATGATGAAGCCAATGCACTTCGATCCAGACCCTATAGACAAAAATGGAATCTTATCGGTAAAATCTGAATTAATATGAGACTCCACATAATTATCCTGCTTGTTACCTTGTCAGCCACTGCTTTCGGACAAGCGGCACCCGAACCCTACATATCATTCCCTACAGCTTCTGAATTTTGCGCTTCTCCCGATGGCCAGTCAGTTGCATGGGTTCTGAATGACCGCGGCGTCAGAAATGTTTTTTTGAAAACCGGTAACAATACCATTAAACAATTAACCGGTTATGCAGATGATGACGGACAGGAATTAACGCAGGTGACATTCACTGGGGATGGCAAAAATATTCTATTTGTAAAAGGCGGAGCCCCAAATACACAGGGAGAATCTCCTAATCCGGCCAGTCTTACTATCGCACCGGACAGGGCACTATGGATGATTCCTGTGGCCGGAGGCAATCCTGTTAAAATAATTAAAGGATCAGGTTTTGTACTTTGGAAAGATTCTAAAACCGGTGCTGAATCCGTTCTCTTCAGTCGGGGTGGACAAATACATAAGGCTGAGCTGAAGCCTGATGCTGCAGCAGTGCAACTGTTTTTTGCAAGAGGCGGAAATTACAATCCTTCAATTTCGGCTGATGGATCTGAAATCTTATTTGTGAGTGATCGTGGGGATCACAGTTTCATTGGAATATTTAATGCAGGTCAGAATAAAATCAGGTGGTTACATCCGGATGTTAATCGCGACATGATGCCTGTATGGTCTCCGGACGGAGGGCAGGTAGCGTTCATCCGGCTTCCGGGGCAGCGCGCCGGTGAGCTGTCAAATCTCTCCGTAGGTCAGAAGTTTTCCATCGTGGTAACATCTGCTTCGGGCAATCAGTCCAAAGTTATTTTTAATTCACCCGGTAAAGATGGTATTCATAACCTCACCTACCCTTCACCAGCATTCAGCTGGCATTCATCAGGCAGGCTTGTTTTCTTTTCAGAACACAACGGTATACTTCACATCTGGTCTGTAAATCCGGACGGAAGTGATTTGAAAGATCTGACACCGGGCAGCGGGGAAGTAGAGAGTTATACGGCAGCACCTGATGGAAAGACTTTGTGGTTCGACTCAAATACAGGTGACATTGACCGCAGGCACATCTGGAAGACAAATGTTCAAAAAGGCTTTCCTGAGCAGATTACAAGAGGTGATGGAATTGAGATGTATCCTGCAACCGATGGAAAAAATCTGTATGTCTTCAGCTCTTCATACAATCAGGCCAAAACCCTTGTGCAAATTGATGCGGCATCCGGGAAAACAATTTCAGTGCTTTCATCATCTGCAAACCCTGTTTTTAATTCAGCATTATTTTTAAAGCCTGAGCAGGTTATTTTCAGCGCTCCGGATGGAAAAAAAATTCATGGTCAATTATTTATTGACCGGTCGATAAAAGGAAAAAGACCCGGCATAATATTCATGCACGGCGGACCAACCAGGCAGATGTTACTTGGATTTCATTACAGTGATTACTACAGCCAGTCCTATGCTTTCAACCAGTATCTGGCAAAAAGTGGCTATGCTGTTTTGTCTGTTAATTTCAGGAATGGTATTGGTTATGGAAGAGATTTCCGGATGTCGCCGGATCAAGGTCCCCGGGGCGCTGTAGAGTATCAGGACATTGTGGCGGGAGGTAAATATCTGCAGTCACTACAAGAGGTAGATCCCGGTAAAATCGGATTGTGGGGAGGATCTTATGGCGGATACCTTACAGCCATGGGGCTGGCACGTAATCCTGAAATATTCAAGGCTGGTGTTGATCTTCATGGTGTTCATGACTGGGCATTCAGGGCTCGTGAGTTCTGGGTACCCGGAGGATGGTGGGGACTCACTGAAAAAGAATATGACCTGGCAATTGCAAGTTCTCCGGTAGCTGATCTTTCCGGCTGGAGGGCTCCTGTTTTACTGGTATCCGGTGACGATGACAGAAACGTGATGTTTCATGAAACAACAGACCTGGCAGAGAGGTTAAGGGAAAAAAACATTCCAGTTGAAACGCTTGTGTTACCTGATGAGGTGCACGGTTTTTTAAGGTATGAGAGCTGGCGTTCTGTATTTACCAAGGCCGCCTCTTTTTTTGAGCGTCATTTGAAAAAATAAATCCGTCAGAGGCGGGACATGACGGATTTATTTCAGTTTTCAGAACCGATTAGGACGCGCTTTCTTTTTTGCGAACAGTTTTACGGACTTTTGGCTTTTCAGTGTTCGCACCAACTGCTGTCTTTTTTACGGAAGCAATTCTTTTCAGCCTTTCTTTAATAGATTTCTTGTTACGCTTTTTGCCGTAGCTGTCTCTCCAGATCTTTCCTTTCTTTGATTTTTTATCTCCTTTTCCCATAGGTTAAATGTGTTTGTAGGACAATATTAACAACCAGATAAAAAATAAGCAATTCTGATTGTTCAGAAGGATTACTATAAGAGGTATGAAAAAATCCGTGCATCCTTCCGGATACCACCCTGGTTACAGGCAATAAAATATTCGGGTTCAACCCGCTCCTGTTTAAAGCCTGATTTTTCAAGAACCCTTGCTGAAGCATGGTTGTCCACGTCAACAAAAGAGCAAATTCTGTTTACATGTTTGACTTTGAGAATCTCTGCAATTAATCCTTTGCATGATTCGGTTGCAAAACCCATTCCCCAAAATAAAGGGCTGAATACATAGCCTACCTGAAATATGCCGTCGGAAAAAGTACAACCGCAGGCACCGATCAGTCTGTGTGACTTTTTAAGTCGCACGGCAAATGAAGCCTGCAGGCCCTGCTTCCATGTTTTCTCAACAATTGAAAGATAGGTACGGGTATCATCTATAGACCCATGGGTTTTCCAGCTGAGATATTTTGTAGCCTCAGGTTTTGAGGCATAGGCATAAAATATTTCTTCTGCGTCAGTAACTCTGCTTTTGAAAAGGGTTACCCTTTCAAGTTCTGTTTTTTCCGGGAGTACGGGCATATAGGCAAGATAACAAATCCGTAATCTATTGGTAAAGATCTGTCAAATGTCAATTTCTAATTTTCTGACAGATATAAACCTGATGGTAATAAAATTCAAGTCAAAGAGGGATGTAGACATTGTTGTTTTGTCTGACATTCACCTCGGCACATATGGGTGCCACGCCACAGAGCTTCTTAAGTATCTTAAATCAATCAACCCTAAGAAATTGATACTCAACGGGGATATCATTGATATGTGGCAATTCTCAACCAGATACTGGCCTAAAACCCATATGCAGGTTGTTAAACACCTCACAAGTTTAATGACTAAAAATACCCGAATAATTTACCTGACAGGAAATCATGATGAAATGCTAAGGAAGTTTTCAGGGTTCAGGCTGGGCTCATTTTCTATTGAGAATAAGATCACATTAAAACTGAACTCCAGGAAGGCATGGATTTTCCATGGTGACATATTTGATGTAACCATGAAGCACGCCAGATGGCTCGCAAAACTTGGTGCGGTAGGCTATGATATGCTAATCCTGATCAACACGCTTGTTAACAGAGTAATGGAAAAGCTGGGCTACGGAAGAATTTCTCTTTCAAAAAAGATCAAAGACAGTGTAAAAAAGGCAGTGCAGTTCGTAGATAATTTTGAAATGACAGCTGCCGAAATAGCTATTGACAATGGTTATAACTATGTAATCTGCGGACATATTCATAAGCCTGTCATTAAAACATTGACCACAGAAAAGGGTTCTGTTACCTACCTTAATTCAGGAGACTGGATAGAGAATCTGACAGCCCTTGAATACCATGGTGGGAAGTGGAGGGTTTATCATTACAGGGAAGATCCGATTGCGCCAACCATAAAACTGCCAAAGCGATTCAAGCGTTCGGATAATAAAGAAGTATTTGAAGAAATGATTGAAACATTCATTAACAAAAAAAATTGAAAATCTTATACGCTATCCAGGGAACCGGCAACGGCCATGTAGCGCGTGCCCAGGAGGTTGTTCCGCAATTGTATGAATTCGGGAAGGTTGATTTGTTTCTTAGTGGTGCACAGTGCGAAATCAGTTTACCTTATCCCGTAAAGTACAAATCAAAAGGTCTTAGTTTTTATTTTGGAAAAAATGGAGGTATTGATTTTTACAAAACCTTAAAATTCAATAGCTCAAAAAGAGTTATTAAAGAAATCAGTGAACTTCCGGTTGAAAATTATGATCTCGTTATCAATGATTTTGAAGCAATATCAGCCTGGGCCTGTAAAAAGAAAAAGGTTCCTTGCTATTCACTAAGTCATCAGTTTAGTCTGCTCTCAAAGTCAGTTCCGGTGCCAAAGAAAATTGATCCTGTTGGGAAATGGTTTTTGAAAAATTATGCTCCTGTAAAAAAAGGTATAGGCTTCCACTTTGAAAGGTATGATAAGTTCATTCATACACCGGTCATTCGTAATAAAATCAGATCAGCCAAATCGGTTTATAAAGGTCATTTTACAGTCTACCTTCCTGCTTATGGTGATAATGTATTAGTTGAAATACTTGAGCAGTTTCCAAAAATCAAGTGGCAGGTCTTTTCAAAACATTCTGCGCTTCCCTATCATGTAGGCAATGTTAATTTTTTTCCGGTTGACAGTGAAAAGTTTCAAAAAAGCCTGGCCTCCAGTTCAGGAATAATTTGTGGAGCAGGCTTTGAAACTCCGGCAGAATCACTTTACCTGGGCAAAAAGCTAATGGTGATTCCAATGAAGAATCAATACGAACAACACTGCAATGCAGCAGCCTTAAAGTCTATGGGTGTGCCGGTTATCAATAAAATCGGAAAAAAGACATTCAGTAAAATTTCTGATTGGCTTGAGACATCAAAATTTCCTATCATAGATTATCCGGATATCACCGGTCAGGCACTTGAAGGAATTTTTGAGATGCACTCAAGGCGCTAATAAAATTTTTTGATGTGCAATTGAAGAGTAATAGGCAGCACTTGCACGAGGCTTTCTTTCCATAGTATCATAATCCACTTCATACAATCCGAATCTGAAACTTCTGCCCAGATTCCACTCAAAATTATCCCAAGTGGACCAATGGAAATAGCCAAGACAGGGAACGCCTGCATTCATGGCTGAGTGAATTTCTTTCAGGTAATCATAAATGGCCTGAATCCGGAAATTATCATCCATGGTTGCCACTCCATTTTCCGTAATCATGATTGGCTTTCGAAACATTTCCCAATACCTTTTCATGATCTGTGATATACCCTGAGGATAATATTCCCACATCTGATCATGGGGTTTCTTTTTCTTAGCAATGCGGTCAGGTGAATACAGCTGAGTGACCGGCCAGGGATTATACCCTATTCTGGCATAATAACTCATTCCAAAAAAATCACATGCACCATACCAGCCGGGAATAAAATCCATATACCACCAATCAGTAATGGCTGCAGGCACATTACCAAGCAATGAATCTGCCTCCAGTACAGCAGAATTATGAGACAGCCCCACAAGTGTATCCGGAAATTCTGTTTTAATAATAAGATAAGCCTCTTTATGGCTTTCTGAAATATGCTTAAGGGTCCTGAAAGCTAAAAACGGATTTCTTTTATTAGGCGGGAACTGACCTGAAAGGTAACCCATGCTCAGGTACAGATTAGGCTCATTAAAAGTGTTCCAGTAAGAAATAAATCTCCCAAAGATTTTGACAACCTTGCGTACATAATCCAGCCAGACATTAACACATTCTGATTTGCTCCACCCTCCGATATTTGAAAACCAGACAGGATTTTCAAAATGATGCAAGACAAGCATAATTTTTACACCCCTGCCTTTAAGGCTTTCAAGGAATCTGATGTAATAACTTACAGCTTCGACATCCAGTTGCTGATAAGGTCCTTTTTGAAGCCTGCTCCATAAAAGACTCATTCTGTAGGCGGGTGCAAGTTCAGAAATGATTTCAGCATCAGAAGCCCAACGCAATTCATGATCCGTTGTTCGTTGAAAAACTGAACCATCCAGAGCACGGTATCCCGCCCAATCATGATCGGCCGCCGTCTCAATCTGAGCAGCGGCCGTACTTGTACCGAAAATGAAGTGATCAGGAAATCGAATCAATGCTCCTTATGTTCGTGCTTTTCCCAGGCACCGTGGAGTTTATGGAAAATATCATGTAAACCGGTTATTCGCGCCTTCACAACTGAATCAGGTTGACCGGAGGCAACCATTGCACTGAAGGAGGCAGAGGAATCTCTTAAAGTTATCAGCGTGTTCCTGACATTTTCATTGTTGACTCTTTCAGGCAGTTCGGCCTGAGACCAACTTGAAGCTGAGGCGGCCAGTTTTTCGGCAAGCGCTTTAGCAGGCTCAAGATTTGATGAATCATAGACGGGATGATATGC
>JBMTCO010000124.1:0-7317 GCA_049430945.1 Cyclobacteriaceae bacterium | reverse complement strand
TAAATTCTAAGAAATATCTAATAGTTTTCATTAGAACAATTTTTTAAGTTCATTGACATCCCGGCGCATTTCAAACAGAACTTTATAGAGGATTTCTCTTTCAGAAATTGTTTCAGTAGATCCTGCTTCACCGATACGGACAGGAAGGCTGCTTTCTGCCGGAAGGTACCGCAAAAGCATATGGCTGTCTATTTCCTTTTTGTCTGCTGAAAGAACAGAGATCTGCTCCACAAGATTTTTCAGTTGACGAATATTACCGGGGAATCTATACTTAACCAGTAATGGTTTTGCATCCTCAGTAAGGCTGATTGGTCTAACTTTATATTTTTCTGCAAAATCAGAAGCAAATTTTCTGAACAACAACTCAATATCCTTTCCTCTTTCTCTCAGTGGGGGAACATAGATTGGAACTGTGTTCAGACGGTAGTACAGGTCTTCACGAAATTTTCCTTCTTCGGCTCTTCGCTGAAGATTAACATTTGTGGCCGCAACTACGCGTACATCTGTCTTTTGAACCTTGGAACTGCCAACTTTAATAAACTCTCCGTTTTCCAGTACTCTGAGTAATCGTGCCTGTGTACTCAGGGGCATTTCACCGATTTCATCCAGAAATATGGTGCCTCCGTCGGTAACCTCAAAGTATCCCTTGCGGGCTTCATGAGCACCGGTGAAAGAGCCTTTTTCGTGACCGAATAATTCAGAATCAATTGTGCCCTCCGGAATAGACCCACAGTTTATGGCAATAAACTGTCCATGCTTACGGGGTGAGAGGTGGTGAATAATTTTTGAGAATGACTCTTTTCCGCTACCGCTTTCACCGGTGATGAGCACTGACATTTCCGTTGGTGCTACTTGCATGGCAACACGTACTGCATTGTTCAACAGATCGGAACTGCCGATAATTCCGAAACGTTGTTTAACAGATTGAATTTCGCTTTCCGTGATCATGATTCATCCGAAATTTTTCCAAGTAAAGTTGCACTGGTACATGATTCTATGAGTACAGTTACATACTCACCTTTTTTATGGTTGCCTTTTGGAAAGACCACTACCTTATTTGCTGAATTTCTTCCCTGCAGAAAATCTTCTGATCTTTTAGAAGTTCCTTCAATCAGAACTTTGAATTTATTTCCTACATCGAGCTGGTTTCTGATCAGCGCGTGGCTTGTCTGCAGACTGATGATTTCTTCAAGGCGTCTCTTCTTAATATCGGCGGGGACATCATCACTGAATTTTTTTTCCGCAGGTGTTCCTGGCCTTTCAGAATAGGCAAACATATAGGCAAAATCAAATTTGACCTGCTCCATCAGGTCCAGCGTCTGTGCATGCTCTTCTTCCGTTTCAGAGCAAAAGCCTGTAATCATATCCGACGAGATTCCGCACTCCGGTCCAAGAATTTCCCTGATTCGGTTTACCTTTTCAAGATACCACTCACGGGAATATCCCCGGTTCATGAGTTCGAGAATACGGCTATTGCCACTCTGCACGGGCAAGTGAATGTATTTGCAGATGTTTTCATATCCGGACATAACGAGCAGCACATCGTCAGTAATGTCTTTAGGGTGAGAAGTTGAAAATCTGATACGAAGATCAGGGCTTACCTGTGCAACACGCTTCAGAAGGTCTGAGAAAAGGACAATTTCTGATGATGCAGATTTTTCAAGTCGCGCCTTATTATTTTCTTCAGGACTCCATTTGTATGAATCTACGTTTTGCCCAAGAAGCGTCACTTCCCTGTACCCAGAATCAAAAAGTTTTGTAGCCTCAGCAACAATAGACTCAGGGTCTCTGCTTCGTTCACGTCCTCTTGTGTAGGGAACAACACAGAAAGAGCACATGTTATCGCATCCTCTCATGATACTTATGAAGGCTGTAACTCCATTGGAGTTGAGCCGGACAGGATTAATGTCAAAATAGGTTTCTTCTCTGGACAAGAAAGTGTTTACGGCCTTCTGACCTGTTTCTACCTGTGCCACAAGTTCAGGAAGATTTCGGTAAGCATCAGGCCCTGCAACCAGGTCTACGATTTTTTCCTCTTCAAGAAGTCTCGATTTTAACCTTTCAGCCATGCATCCCAGAACTCCAATAATCATCTCGGGATTTTTTTTCTTTAATGGCTGAAATTGAATCAGCCGGTTTCTGACCGTCTGTTCAGCCTTTTCACGAATGGAGCAGGTGTTCAGAAAAACAAGGTCAGCCTCTTCGGCAGATTGTGTCATTTCAAAGCCTTCCTTTCTTAAAACGGAGGCTACGATTTCGCTGTCTGAGAAGTTCATCTGACAACCATAGCTTTCAATGTAAAGTTTGCCCCTGTGTCCATTGTTTTCAGCTGGTTTCTCCAGGAAATCCAGGTCTGTTATCAGATTATCCATTTTTTTGCCTTAATTAGCCTGCAAAATTACAAAAATCTGTCATCTTGGCAGTTTTTAATTAAATCTGATATGGCATTGATAAGGTCGGTTCGCGGGTTCACACCTGTTTTTGGAGACGGCTGCTTTCTGGCTGAAACGGCCGTTGTGATAGGAGAGGTATTTACAGGAAAAAACTGCTCTGTCTGGTATAACGCCGTTGTAAGAGGTGATGTCAATTCAATCAGAATTGGTGATTTCTCCAACATTCAGGACGGGGCCGTAATTCATGGGACTTTTGAGAGGTCGGCCACGGTGATAGGGAATCATGTAAGCATAGGCCATAATGCTATCATTCATGGTTGCACGATTGAAGATCACGCACTTATAGGAATGGGTGCCATCATTATGGATGATGCCATCATAGGAACAGGTTCTTTTATTGCAGCGGGAGCAGTGGTTTTACAGGGTACCAGAGTAGAGCCTGGAATGTTATATGCCGGAGTTCCTGCTAAACCGGTAAGGCGCGTGGACGAAAAATTGAAGCACATTATTGACCGGACTTCTCTTAATTATCCCCGCTATGCAGGTTGGTTCATGGAAGATTCTACAGGTAATCAATGATTAAGTATCTTATATTTGCCCCTTAAAATTATCTTTCAACCCATGAAAAACCTATCTCTGCTGCTTAACGGTGTGCTTGCTGTAGCAGTCATTATTCTTTATGTTCTGCACTTCAGCGGTGGCAGTTCAGCTCCGGCAGTATCCGTTTCAGATTCGGCAGCCGGTCTTAAAATCGCATACATCAATTCGGATACTGTATTAAAGCATTTTGAGTACCTAAAGGCTGCACAGGGTAAATTTGAGGAGAAAGGAAAAAAGCTAGAACAGGAAATCAAAACAAGAGCTCAAAGCCTTCAGTCTGAAATTGAATCATATCAGCGAAATGTCAATAACATGACTATCGGTCAGGCCAAGGCTGTGGAGGAAGATCTCGGCAAGAAACAGCAAAATTTTGAACTCTACCGTGAACGTGCCTCTCAGGAACTCCTTGGTGAACAAGATAAAATAAATCAGGAGTTGTATCAAAAAGTTACTGATTTCCTGAGAGAATTCGGAGCTGCAAATGATCTCCAGCTTGTACTGAAATACAGTAGTACAAGTGATGTGCTTTATGGCTCAACGCCACTGGATATCAGTAAAGAAGTTGTGGAGGGACTTAACGAGGCCTACCGTAAGGAGTCAGGAAAACTCAAGAATCCTGAACCTGAAAAGAAAGAGAAGAAGTAATTTCTAATTAACGTAAAAAAAGCCCTCTTCGGAGGGCTTTTTTTATATCCTTTTCATATCCAGTGCCTGCAAACCGGAAATGGTTGCTTCCAGCCGGGCGCAAAACTCCTTTGCGAGTCCTTTAACTTTTCCTTTTGAATTGGCTTGCTCTGACAATTCCTCAATCTCTGCTGCCAGTTGTCTTGGCCGTTCAGCTCCAATCATGGTAAGTGATGGCTTTATTTTGTGTACAATTGATGCCAGATTTTTTGTCTCGCCACTCTTCAGACCGCTTCTCACTGATTCGAGTGTTTTGTTTGCATTTTCAAGAAATGACTGAAGAATCTGAGTAATAAAAGACCTGTCGTGATTAGATACCTGTATCAGATAGGTGAGATCAAAGTCGGCAGTATTGCTTACTGTTTTAGTTGCTGTCCCTTTGGTTTTATGTGAATGACTTTCAGAGGATTTTTTCCCTTTATATCGTAAAAGAATATTCTGCAATTCTCCCGGCGTGAACGGCTTTGGTATGTAGTCATTCATTCCGCTCTCTGTGCATTTATTAATTACAGACTGATTTGCGTGGGCTGTGAGTGCAATAATTGGAATCTGTCGGATTCTCTCCTCCCCTAGTCTGATAGATCTGGAGGCTTCAAAGCCATCCATAACCGGCATCTGAACATCCATCAGAATCAGATCAGGTTTTATGGTTTTAAGTTTTTCCAATGCAACAAATCCGTTTTCTGCCACATCGTATTTTGTACCCCATGATTTCAAAATGCTTCCGGCATACAGCTGGTTAATGTCATTATCTTCTACAAGCAGCACATGAAGGTTTCTCAGAAGCTTGTTCCGGGCATCATTTGCAGGGTTAATTTTTCTGATCTGCTGTTTGAGGTCAGAAGATGTTTCATAAGGAATGATCACTGTAAAAACGGATCCCACGCCCTCCAGACTGCTTACCCGGATGCTGCCCTGCTGAAGTTCAACAAGTTGTTTTACAATTGTAAGTCCAAGTCCGGTGCCACCATATTTTCGCGTTACGCTCGAATCTGCCTGACTGAATCTTTCAAAGATCCTGCTCAGTTTATCCGCTGCAATTCCAATTCCTGTGTCCTTCACTTCAAATTTAAGTTCACATTTATCCTTACTGGCAGTGAATTGACTCACCGATAATGTCACAGATCCTTTTTGTGTGAATTTCAATGCGTTTCCGATCAGATTGATAAGGATCTGGTTGAGTCTCACCGGGTCGCCGAAATAAATTTTATGGGTTTCGGGGGCTACTTCGAAGTATATGTTGACATTTTTATTTTTTGCCTGAATGGAAAATGTTCCTTCAAGTCCTGAGATAAGGTCCTCCAGATTGAAGCCGATTTTTTCGAATGTCAGCTTGCCTGATTCAATGGATGAAATATCAAGGATATCATTGATGATGACCTTAAGATTTTCTGCAGCGGACTTTATGGCATTCAGATAGGTTTTAGCCTCTTCGGGGGGCGCTCCGCCGGCCAGTAGCGATGCAATACCTGCAATGCCATTGATGGGGGTTCTGATTTCATGGCTGATATTTGCCATGAATTGCTCTTTGGCCTGCTGCGCAAGAATAAGGGCTTCTGCATCTTTTTTTCGCTGTGTGATATCGCGGCAGTCCAGAATCAGCCCTTCAATACCCTCTTTGTGTTTGAGATTAAGTGAATTAAATTCAAATGACCTGAAATGCCCGTCCTTCTTCTTAAACTGAAATTCAACTGCACGATTGAATTCCCGCTTTACGCTTGTTTTAAATCTAGTTTTGACTTTTTTAATTTCATCATGATGAATAAAATCAAAGAAATTTTTTCCTGTAAGTTCCTTTCCGGCATAACCATAGAAACGAAGGGAATTATTGTGATAGTGGATAACGCCATCGTAGTCAACAATCATTACAAGATCTGAGCCATCCTCTACAACGGATTTGAAAAAAAGGCCTTTTGAAATAAACCGCTCAAGTTTTTTTGATCTCATCAGATGCCTTTCATTTCCATTTCCTTCAGATATCGGTAAATTGAAGACTTACCTATTCCAAGTTTTTTTGCAACTTCCATAACATTATTATCGTGATTGTTCAGGAAGTTGCGGATAATCCTGTATGAGTAGTCTTCAAGGGTCATTTCCTGAGAGAATAAGGAGGCGCTGTTGGTAGTAACCGTAAAGTTCACATCTTTTTCCAATATTTCTTCATTTTCACATAATACTGCAGCAAGTTCAATAACTGACCTGAGTTCTCTTACATTACCGGGGTAATGATATGACATTAACTTTTGCTGAGCCTCTCCACTGATGCGAACGGGGACCATTTGATTATCCCGGATAAACTGATCAAGAAAATATTTAGCCAGCAGCATTACGTCCTGTCCCCGTTCCCGCAGAGCCGGCATATGGATGGGCAGGCCCAGCAGCCTATAATACAGATCTTCTCTGAATAGTCCCTGTTTTACTGCCTCCGATAAGTTTCGGTTGGTGGCAACTATAATGCGGACATCCAGTTTTATAATTTCATTACTGCCCAATCTTGTAACCTCTTTTTCCTGAAGTGCTCTCAGGAGTTTTGACTGGACCGCAGGATCCATTTCGCCCACTTCATCAATAAAAATTGTTCCCTGGTCAGCCTCCTCAAATTTTCCTATTCTTCTGGATACAGCACCTGTAAACGCACCTTTTTCATACCCGAACAATTCCCCTTCAAAAAGATCTTTGGGAATTGCTGCAACATTTATTGCAACAAAAGGTTTATCCTTTCTTTTGGAGTTATAGTGAATGGCTTTTGCGGCAAGCTCTTTTCCTGTACCTGTCTCTCCGTATAAGGAGACTGTTATATTACTGGCGCAGGCTTTTTCGAGCAATTCATATACTTTCCTGATTGCAGGGCTGTTGCCGATAATGCTTTTATCAAACTCATACCTGACTGCAATCTCATTTTTGAGCCGACCAATTTCCCGGACCAGGGTGTTTTTCTTTCGGGCATTTGCTATTGAATTAAGGATTCTGTCTTTGGCATCATTATCCTTTACGATATAATCATAGGCTCCAAGCTTAAGCAAACTTACCGCTGTTCCGATTTTTTCCTGCGCAGAGATGACTATAACACTGATTTCCGGGTCGAAGTCATGGACCGCTTTGAGGACTTCCTCTCCAACCATATCCGGTAAGGCATAATCCAGGTTGATAATATCAGGGTGCAAATGGAGATTTTCAATGGCTGATTTTCCTGTTTCGAAGTAGTGGACCTCCAGGTCTGGATTCAACTCAAGCACATACTTTAAAAACTTAGTATAGGTAGGGTCGTCTTCAATGACGAATATTCTGCAAGGATCTTTATCCTTCATCTTTCCACGTTTAGGTTTTAGGTAAGGCAGCTACAGTTCATCAGAAATTTATCAAAAAACAAACGTGGACCAAACCTGAATTAACTGTTCTGACTTAAAATCCTCCCAATTTAGGACGGCAATAGTAATTTTCAAAACCCTTAATCGGACGTTACTTGTATTATTTTGCCGGCGAATATGTTCGGGCATAGAAAATACGGCCTCTTTGGAATTTCTGCAGTTCCCTTCAGAATGGTGTTTCTGATGTGGCTTATCTATGTGGTAAGTTTTCAGGAAAACATTCAACTAACTTTCCTTGGGGTTAAGCCCAGAACACTGTTTTCAATCCCGAC
>JBMTCO010000123.1:0-7380 GCA_049430945.1 Cyclobacteriaceae bacterium | reverse complement strand
TCAACAGCAGAGTTTCCAAGGAAAAGTCCGGTAATACCACCTGTCAGGAAGTAAGAAACCAGTCCAAGAGAAAATAGCATTGCTGGTGTGAACCTGATATTACCACCCCAAAGGGTCGTTACATAGTTAAAGATTTTAACAGCGGAAGGCACTGCAATAATCAAAGTCAGGATCGTAAATATTGAACCAAGGAAAGGGTTCATTCCAGTAACGAACATATGGTGCGCCCATACGATGAAAGAAAGTATTGCTATGAAAAGCATGGAGCCAACCATGGCCTTATATCCAAAAATGGGCTTTCGCGAGTTGGTTGCTATAATTTCAGAGGTAATTCCGAGTGCAGGAAGCAATACGATGTAAACCTCGGGATGACCGAGGAACCAGAACAAGTGCTGAAAAAGGATTGGGCTTCCGCCAACATTAGGAAGTGCTTCACCACCGATAAATATATTGGAAAGGAAGAAACTGGTTCCAAAACTGCGATCAAAAATCAACAACAGTGCAGCTGAGAAAAGTACCGGGAATGCCAACAAACCAATAATTGCTGTGAAGAAAAAAGCCCAGATGGTGAGAGGCATTTTGGTAAAAGACATTCCATTGGTCCTCATGTTGATGACCGTAGATATGTAGTTGATACCACCAAGCAGCGTGCTTGCGATGAACAAGGCCATAGATACGAGCCATAATGTCATTCCAAGACCGGATCCCTGAATAGCCTGGGGCAATGCACTTAACGGAGGATAAACTGTCCATCCACCACTTGCAGGACCCGTAGAAAGGAACAAGGAGGTAAACATAACCACACTGGAGGCAAAGAAAAACCAGTATGAAAGCATGTTCATAAAGCCTGAAGCCATATCACGGGCACCGATCTGTAGCGGAATGAGGAAGTTACTGAAAGTTCCGCTCAGGCCTGCTGTAAGTACAAAGAACACCATGATGGTTCCATGCATGGTTACAAGTGATAGGTAGAATTCAGGATCAAGTTTTCCCTCCGGTGTAATCCATCCACCAAGTATGGGACGGAGCCATTCGATACTGGACTCAGGGAAACCAAGTTGCAGACGGAAGATGACAGAGAACAGACCGCCAATCAGCGCCCAGAACATACCTGTGATGAGGAACTGCTTGGCGATAGTCTTGTGGTCCTGGCTGAACACATACGTGGTCCAGAAGTTTCCTTCATGATGCTCATGCTCATGCTCGGAGTCGTGATGAACATCGGTGTGTGGATGAATCGTTGTAGTTGCCATGTTTAAAAAATGTTATTGGTTTACAGCACTTGCCACGGGGCCGGCAATTCCGGATTTAACCGCAGCCATTTCCTTATAATTCTCAGGTACAAATTTCATGTAATCAGGATTTTGTTTGAGCCATGCTTCCTGTGAATTTTTCCACTTCTCAAATTGCTCAGGTTCCTCAACCACCACAGGGAACTTCATTGAGAAGTGACCTTTTCCACATACTTCGGTACAAGCCATTTCATAATTGAAGTTCGGATTACCGGTTTCTGCGCGCATTTCTTCTGTTGTTTTTGTGGCAACAAATTTGAATTGTGTAGGCATACCGGGCACAGCATCCATTTTTACTCTGAAATGAGGTAAAAAAACGCTATGCAGAACATCCTTGGCTCTTATTTTCAACAAAACTTCTTTTCCTTTAGGGAGGTGCAGTTCTGCTGATTTAAAATCATCATAGGTATTGGGGTCTTCAATCAGGTTAAGACCAAATTCATTGCTTGCATCAATTAGCCTGAAATCATATTTACCAAGCTGGTTATCCTTTCCGGGATATCGCGAAGTCCAGAAAAACTGCTGAGCAACCACTTCAATTACCTCAGCATCCTGTGAAGCCGGACCAGTGATTTCTGTCCATGAGTTAAGACCTTTGAAAATCAGTAGCGCCATAACAATGGCCGGGATTCCGGTCCAAGTAAGCTCAAGCATGTGGTTATCAGTAAGGAAAACTGCCTTCCTGCCCTCTTGATACTGGTACTTATAAGTAAACCAGAACATAACAATAAAGATTACCGAAAATGCAGCCACGACAATTGCCATGGTAATCCAGAAAAGATTGTCGGTAACCACACCATGCTCCGATGCTACAGGCAAAGAGTACTTATCAAAATTTTTGAATGAGTACCAGAAAAATGCAGCCAATCCGAGTACCATGAATGCCAGAAACAAGGAAGCATTGGTCTTGTTTGCAGACCCGCCGGGCTTTTCAGGCCCCTTCATTACACTGACAAGATTGCCGATTCTGAAGATCATGTAAAGGATCGCCAGAACCAGAACTACACCTAAACCAATCACCAGATTCATCATAACCTTTTTGTGTTAACTGTCTTTTAAAAGTTCAATTAAATATGATGGTTAAGACTTTCTTCCATCATAGGGTGCTGTTTAGCTACCAGCGGAAACTTTGTGAGGCTTGAGAGCACCACGAAAAGGAAGGCGGCAAGAAAAACCATTGCCAGTCCAATTTCAAGAAATCCCAAACCACCGGAATACTTCATGACACCGGGTGTGACCATCAGATAAAAATCAAACCAGTGCCCTACTATGATGATCGGGGTAACTACCTTCAGCATGGATATTTTTCTCTTTGCATCCCTGGGCATCAGCAACAGGAAAGGAAGGAAAAAGTTTAAAATCAGGTTTAGATAAAACACCCAACTATAGGGCGAAACGGCCCTTCGCTGTATAAAGTATACAGTCTCCTCAGGTATATGAGCATAGAAAATAAGCATGAACTGGCTAAACCAGATATAAGTCCAGAATACAGAGAATCCGAAAAGAAATTTTCCGAGGTCGTGCATGTGGTTGTCATTAACCATTTTCAGGTATCCCATGTCCTTTAAATTGGAAATGATCAGAGTAATGACGGCAAGACCGGTAACCCACCAGCTTGCAAATACATACCAGCCCATCATTGTACTGAACCAATGGGTATCAATGCTCATTACCCAATCCCATGCTGCCACAGAAGAGGAGAAAGCAAAGAAAACCAGGAAGAGTGCAGAATATTTTCTTGCAGTGAGCCAATGTCCGATACCACCATTAAGATCTTCAGACAACATTTGCTTTTTGATCATGTTAAAAAACATGTACCATACACCAAAGAAAGCAACAAGGCGAATTACAAAGAACAAAGGGAATGATCCTTTAGCCAAAGGCCAGAAGAAAAATCCGCCTTTTCCATCAATGATCTTATCATAATCAGCACTGGATTTATCGTATAGCGAGCTGTGCGTCCAATGAAAAAGATCATGGTTACCGAGGAACCAAACAACCAGCATGATAATACCCGCAAACGGAATCCAGTGACCAATTGCCAGGGGAATTCGCTTGATTGGTGCGGACCATCCTGCCTGCGCAGCATACTGGATTGCAATGAAAAACAGACCAATCAGACCAATGCCTGCGAAGAAAACATTGTTTTGCCAGAGGGAAGTGTAGATCCTGGTAGAAATGGAAGGACCGTGGCCTTCGCCTGCTGCTGCAACTGCCTCTGAAGAAGCAACCATTGCATGCCCCGCGCCATGGTCATCGTGTGAGGAATTTCCTGCGAGGAACACGCCCAGCACAAATAATACAATACCGGTCAATCCAATAATCAGGATTTTGCGGCGGAGTGAGGCGCTGAAATCAAAGCGCTCTTCCTGGAAATGAGTGGATGCTGATGACATGTTCTTGATTATTTCTGTAATGCCTTAACGTATTTTGCGATCTTCCAGCGTTCGTCAGGATTTACCTGACCGCCATGAGAACCCATAAGTCCTTTACCATGCGTGATCACATGAAAAATATGACCTTCAGTGATGTTTTTATATGCGTCACCTTTAAGGTTTGCAACACCTGCAACCTGGCTTTTCTGAACACCATCTACCGTAACACCCTGAGCAACTTTTCCATCACCTTCCCCTTTGGAACCATGGCAATGCAAACAGTATGTCTCATAAAGTACTTTACCCTCTGAAAGCAACTGAGCTGTAGAATCGAAAGGATTCTTCATCACTTTTGATGCATATTCCAGGCTATCCTTTCCAATTCTGTAAGGCAACCAACCATAAGGATTGCGCTTAACGGTATTGGGGGCCGGCTCACGCATGTTCATGCGATTGGGATTGTACCTGTTGGAGTTGAAGTATTCACCGGTTCTGTTGTCAAGCGAGTTAACCCATGCGCCTGAATTCTCATCAGTTATCTGAGAGAGGGGCTCATAAGCAACCGAATGATACATATTGGGTGCATATTCACGACCTGGGAAGTCACCCTTAGCCGCACATCCCGCAAGCAGAATAGCCACGGCCAGATTCAGAAGAATATTATTTATTCGCATAATCAGATGCTCTTTTCATTTACCTCCTCTGCTCCTGCCTGACGAAGAATACCTTCAATCTCGGATTTGCTGAGTTTATTAGAACCTAGGTTAATTGCCATTACATGCTTGTCGTCCGTGCAACGGGCATCCAGCAGTACAGGCCATTTGTATGGCTTCAAATCTGAAACAATGAAAAAGGTACCAACCATTCCAAAAGCTGACAGCAGTACGGTGAATTCAAAAGTTACAGGCACGAATGGAGGCAGAGAAGCATGATTTTTACCACCTATGATCATCAGCCAGTCAAAGCCCAGCATCCAGATTTGGGTAAATAGTGCCAGTATGGTACCTGTCATTCCGAAAAGAAAAGCAGCAATCGGAAGACGTGAGCGGCGATACCCCAACGCCTCGTCAAGTCCGTGAACTGGGAAAGGGGTATAAACCTCCTCTATCTTCACACCCTTCTCGCGGATATTTCCTACGGCATCCAGGAGCACATCTTCATCTCCGAAAATACCTACCAGATAATTTTTTTGTTCGCTCATATTAAGACTTCTTTTCAGATGTTGACTTGATGATGCTTTTCACTTCAGCCATGTTGATTACAGGGAAAAACTTGGCAAACAGGAAGAAGGCGGTAAAGAACAAGCCGAATGTGAAAACATACTGCCCGATATCATAGATCGTTGGATGGAACATCGTCCAGCTTGACGGGAGGTAATCCCGGTGGATGGAGGTTACAATGATTACAAAACGCTCAAACCACATACCGATGTTTACAATGGCCGCAAGTATAAAAGTCGCCATCAGGTTGGTTCTGATTTTTTTAATCCAGAAGAGCTGAGGGGAGATTACATTACAGGTCATCATAGACCAGTAAGCCCACCAATAAGGTCCAAATGCACGATTATAAAAGGCATAGTATTCGGCATCAACCTGACCATACCATGCAATGAAAAACTCAGTGATATAGGCAACACCTACAATTGACCCTGTAATAATAATGATGATATTCATTAATTCAACATGGTAAATAGTGATGTAATCTTCCAGCTTAAACACCTTTCTGGTTACCAGCAGGAGTGTCAGAACCATTGCAAAACCTGAAAAGATTGCACCTGCAACGAAGTAAGGCGGAAAGATGGTGGTATGCCATCCCGGAATAACGGAAGTTGCAAAGTCGAATGATACGATTGTATGCACTGAAAGGACGAGAGGGGTTGATAAACCGGCAAGAATCAGAGCAACAGACTCGTAACGCATCCAAGTTTTAGCGGCGCCATCCCATCCAAAACTGAGTGCGTTGTAAATCCTTGCGCGTGTCATGTTTCCCATTTTAACTGCGCGGTCACGAATAACGGCGAAGTCAGGAATCAGACCCAAGTACCAGAAAACAAGTGAAACCGAGAAGTAAGTAGAGATCGCGAACACATCCCACAACAGCGGTGAGTTAAAGTTAACCCACAATGAACCGTAGGTGTTTGGTAATGGAAGTGCCCAATAAAAACCAAGCCACAATCTTCCCATGTGAAATCCCGGAAAGGATGCGGCACAAATAACGGCGAAAATGGTCATGGCCTCAGCAGCGCGGTTAATGGACATCCGCCAGCGCTGTCGGAACAATAAAAGGATTGCAGAGATCAGAGTACCGGCGTGACCGATACCGACCCACCAAACGAAGTTCGTGATATCCCAGGCCCAACCTACTGTTTTGTTAAGGCCCCACACCCCAATTCCGTTCCATAGGAGCATCCAGACGGCATAAGAGCCAACTCCAAGCATTGCGAGGGAGACGCCAAAGGCGGCCCACCAAAGCCTGTTCGGCTTATTCTCAACATGCCGGCTGATATCATGAGAAACATCTGCCACCGTTTTTCCACCGGTGACCAGCGTCTCACGAAGTGTTGAAGTAACTTGCATATCGTTTGTTCTCTGTAGTTTTTAAAAATAGATTAGGCGTTTGCTTCGGCTTTGTTACGGATCTTGGTCAGGTAGAAGACATTGGGCTTTACGCCTATCTCCTCAAGCACTGTATAGGCCCGGGGATTACCGATTTTCTTGTCAATTCCATACTTACGCTCCGGATCAGGAGTAACCTCAAGGAGTCTGCTGATTTTTGATGCCGGATCGTTCATATCTCCAAAAGTAATGGCTCCGGTTGTGCAGGATGCCTGACACGCAGTTATCACATCTCCATCTTTCATCTTACGACGCTCCTTTTTGGCAGTAAGTTTTCCTGCCTGGATTCGCTGAACACAGAAAGAGCACTTTTCCATAACACCGCGGGAGCGAACTGTTACATCCGGGTTCAACACCATTCTGCCAAGATCAGTATTCATGGCAGGATTGGATTCAAAGAATTTCTGGTTATCGTGGTACTTGAACCAGTTGAATCTGCGAACCTTATAAGGACAGTTGTTGGCACAATACCTTGTTCCAATGCAACGGTTGTATGTCATCTGGTTCAAACCCTCCGTGCTGTGGGTGGTTGCTGCCACCGGACAAACAGTTTCACAAGGTGCGTTGTTACAATGTTGACAAAGCATGGGCTGAAACACCACCTCCGGATTTTCGCTTGCCACTTCAAGTCCTATCAGGTCATCAGCTTCTGCCTCACTTGAGTAGTAGCGGTCAATTCTGAGCCAGTGCATTTCGCGACGGCGAATAACTTCATCCTTTCCAACTAGAGCAACGTTATTTTCAACATTACACGCTACGATACATGCACCACAGCCTGTACAGGAATTAAGATCAATAGCCATAGCCCAATGGTGATCCTTATAATCATGACCTTTCCAGAGGCTCAATGACCCGGGGCTTACTTTTTCATCCCACTTGGAAATTGCAGGCTCATAACGGCCTGCCTTTGGATCTGACTGAAACTTGCTGAGTATGGATTCCTGAATGACCGTATCACGCCCCATATAGGTGTTGTGTGTCTGGGTCTGTGCAAGCTGAAATGATTCGTTGGTATTGGTCAGCTTTACACCTGAGAAAATTGTTCTGTTGAGTGATCCGTTAATCAGTGTGATAAGCGGGTAAGCATTTACTCCCAGG
>JBMTCO010000122.1:0-7416 GCA_049430945.1 Cyclobacteriaceae bacterium | reverse complement strand
GGCAGCGTAAATAGAAAGCATAACAGCCAGCCCCCAGCCCATACAAACAGTAAGCCACCCCGCTCCATTTGAAAAAGAATGTTTTAATGTGACAGAGGCATTCACTCCGCATCCAAGGAGAATCAAAAATGCTGTACCTGCAAATTCAGCTATATAAGGATTCATATTTTAAATTTATTTAATGGGTTATTGAATTTATTCATGGTTTAACACGCAAGGTTATTATACCGGCAACCATAAGTAAAACTCCGCTGAATCCAATGGCCAGTGTGGGATCTCCACTCAGAAATTGGGAATAAATCCATCCAAATGTAAGCGTCTGAATAATCATGGGAACAACAATCATCATGTTTATAATGCCGGTATAAACACCAAATCTTTCTTTTGGTAGAAAATCAATAACAAGCAGGTACGGAACGCCCATCATACTTGCCCAAGCAACTCCAAGACCGATCATAGGTATAAAGAGCAGATATTTGTTTTCAATAAACGGAATGGTCAAAAGACCGGCTGCGGCCCAGAAAAGACAAAAGGCATGAACAAGCCTTGGATTTATTTTTTTCACTAGCCAGATTAGTCCGAATGCGGATATAAATGTGACCACGTTATAAAATCCGTTAATTAAGCCTGTCCACCCGACAGCCTCGGCATAGATTTCGGGGTTTAATTCAGATGTGGTATTCCATATGCTTTTTGCAATTCCATGTGAAATAAATTGCCAGTAACAGAACATGGCATACCATTGAAACAGGTAAACAAGTGCAAGCCTCCACATGATAGAAGGCATATCCCTGAAAGCTGAAAATATTTCAATCACGGATTCAGAAAACCCGGTTTTTAGTCCTCTGATCCGCTCAATCTCAGCCTGATCCGGAGGAACCTCAGGTGTGGTGACCATTGAATACCATACTGAACCGATTGAACATATCGCACCAAAGAAAAACGAACCATAAACCCAGTGAGGAATACCATTGCCAATACTCAATTCATTTCCACTCCATAATTTTTGGAATCCAAAAAGGGAAAGATTTGCAAGTGTGATCCCAAGTCCAGTAAAAAAACTTTGGGTAAGAAAACCTGTAGCTCTTTGCTCTGCAGGAAGCTGGTCTGCTATAAATGCCCTGTAAGGTTCCATGGCCGTGTTGTTGGCCGCATCCAGTATCCACAATAACCCAACCGCCATCCATAGTTCTCTTGAGAATGGGAAAAGGAATAAACAAATACTGCACCCTATGGCACCGATCAGAAAGTATGGCTTTCTCCTGCCCCATCGCGGAGACCAGGTGCGGTCGCTCATAGCGCCAATCAAGGGCTGAATCAGTAATCCTGTAACAGGACCTGCAAGATTCAACAATGGCAATTCCTCAGGTCTTGCATTTAAAAATGAATAAAGGGGATTAATAGCGGTTTGCTGCAGTCCAAAACTGTACTGAATGCCGAAAAATCCGACATTCATGTTTATGATCTGCCAGAAGGATAAATAAGGCCTCCGGGACATATTAAAAGGTTTAGGTCAACCTTTTAAAGATACAGCTTACATCAAATGTGCCAGGATATTCCCTAAGGTTTTTTATAAGCAGTATTAATATCCCTTTGGGTCTTTAATCTGCTCAAAATGAATGCTCCAATCTCCCGGCCTGATTTAAGCCCTGTTTCGTTTGCAGGTCTAAAATGGATTCCTCCGTAAAACCTACTGTTTGCTGCCTCTTCAGCAGCCTGGCGAAAGGACTTGAATGAACGGTCAGGGATGGCGAATTCGCGCTCTGTTGAATCCGTGAAAGCGTAACCATCTCCAAAAAGTGATGTCAGAACTTCAGCTGTTGCGCCAGAAATGGTACTGTGACCGCTGGTATGCTCAGGAAATGGCGGTGTCTGCAACCAGGGGGTCCAGTCTTCATCAATATATGTGTTAATGTAGGTCTCAGGTCTGATCAATCTGCTTCTGTATTTTTCATCCCAGCAACTTATGAATGCTTCAAATAATGCCACTGAGGTCCAGGCATAAGCTTCTGCAGACCTTGCCGTTGACAATTTTTCGTTTTCACAAATCTGGGAGGTTATGTTTATCCAGTGTCCGCCGGGAGAAATCTTTTTATTTGCAAACATGACGTGCCCGTTTACATTCATCATAAATGGGTTGCAGTCCCAGAAGCTCGCCATTTCCTTCTGTTCGACGGTCATATTTTTCCTGGCATCAAGTACTTCAAGTGCCATATTATAAAATGCGCTCCCCTTCAGGGTTGAAAATGGTACAGGTGGAGCAGGCTTAAACTGGGCTGCCGAATCCAGAAGCAATGTTCTGATCTTGTTCCAGTGGGGCTCAACTGCATCCATATAAGCCGGGGGTGTTGGCTTCCATGTTCCGGGATCTTTCAGGATGGTATATTTTGGAAAGGATCTGGTTTGCTTGTAATTATCTGAAGCAGACCATTTAATGACAGCGTCCGAAACGTCGTTGCCATATTTTACAGAACGGTTCCATACATCATTCGGAATGCCTGATGCCCTGAGGTTCTTTTCCATTTCCATATAGTACTGTTCAAATACCTCCTCTGAAAAAATCAGAGTCCTTCCTGTCTTATAAAGAGCCTGTACCGCGGCAAGGGGAAATGAATAGGTCTTTCCTGCTTCCGGTTCAGGCATTGGCGGCATATCTTTTAATTGACCTGAAAGTGAAACCAGACTGGAATCGGTATGACGGCCTGCTTCATAAGCAGCAATTGAAGCATATGCATAAATCCGGGATGCAACCGGAGGGGAGAATATATCAAAAACTATTCGATCGGTAATAGCCTTCATGGTAGCATGCAGGTGCCTAGAATCATCCACCTTTTTCCTCCACGAGGATTCATCCACTGAGCAGGAAGAGATCAGAGATATAAAAATCAGGAGTATCGCTGCGGACGATATATAATAGCCGGGAGGTCGTTTCATAAAAAAATAGGAGGACATAAGCTGTAAAATTAGATAAAAGTGCATTCCTTAAGTTTTTTAGCAATCAAAAAAATAACCATCCTGAATAAATCTGAGGCATTATTTTGCAATCCAGAAGCAATATTTTCAAATTCAGCCATGATTAGGGCTAGGATAGCAGTTAATGCTATTTTTTTCATTAACGGGTTTATGCACGCAAACCTGGCCTCCAGACTTCCAAGATTACAGGAGTTGTTTGATCTGAGTCATAGTAAACTGGGACTGGTGCTGCTTTCAACCTCCATTGGTGCTGTGATTGCTATGCCATTTACAGGCTGGCTCATTATTAAAAATGGCAGCAGGCGCATAGGGGTTTTATCAGTTTTCTTTTATTGTCTTTTCTTTCCTTTAATAACCGTGATGCCGGGGATTCAGGGGCTTGTTGCCCTTTTTTTCTTAATGGGAATCACAGCCGGAATGCTGGATGTTTCCATGAATGCACAGGCTGTAATGGTGGAGAAAGTAATCGGTAAACCAATTATGACATCTTTTCATGCGTTATTCAGCATAGGAATGGCTGCAGGTGCTTTTTGCGGCTCAATATTTGAAGACATCCATTTTAGCCTCTGTCAACACCTCGCCCTGATTACCGGGCTATGTCTTTCTGCAGTTTTCTGGGTTCGGTTTTATCTTATCCATGACCGACCTGATGCAACTGCAAGCGGACCTGCGTTTCAATTACCAACCGCTGCCATGGTTAGTATCGGGGTTATTGCATTCTGTTGTATGCTTGGAGAAGGTGCAATGGCAGACTGGAGTACAAACTACCTCGAGAAGATTTCAAATGCCCCCAGATCAATGGCTCCGCTGGGACTTTCAGCTTTTGCGCTTGCCATGACGGCAGGCAGAATATTGGGTGACAATGCAAGGTCCCGGTTCGGCGATCGGCTCCTTATGGTTATTTGCAGCCTGATATCTACGGCGGGCATCCTGATTGCCATCGGCTGGACCAATCCCTACATTGTGATACCCGGATTTTTCCTGGTTGGTCTGGGGCTTTCAGTCATTGTACCTATAGCATACAGTATCGCAGGAAACTCCGTTGAATTAAGCCCGGGTGTTGGGCTTGCAATGGTTACAACCGTAGGCTACACAGGATTTCTTTTCGGACCTCCTGTTATTGGTTTTCTGGCCGACTGGACTGATCTGAGGATTGCTTTAATGTTTGTGGCAGTGTTATTTATTGCTATGACAATTCTGAGCGCACGGTATAAGAGCAAATCCTAAATTTTTTCTGCTGCTGTTTTAAGTTTTGTAAGATATAATTCCGAAAACTCAGAAAGGCGTTTTCTTCTGTATTGCATTATAAACCTTGGATGTGGAAGCGGTACAATGCTCTTAAACCAATGAAACTTTTCATTCATTGATTTTATGAATTTATAATTCTTACCCTCGCCAAGACAGAAACACAAATCTGTATGAAGTCCGATTTCAAGCTGCTGTTTCATCCATAAAGGCAAATCCTGTTGCACCAGTTTACTCAGGCTGTCATCATCGTAATAATTCAAATTGACTCCATTTTTTGTAAACCCTACAGGGCAAACTGAGGTGATAAAAAATTTCCCATAGAACTTCTCAGGCCCGCCAAATTCACTTATAACGCGATAAACAAATTCGGAGGATAACTCAGGCTTAGAAGGAAAAGGATTTGCTATTCCGCAATCAGCAGCAAGCCGAACAGGGTCGGTGAAAGGAATTCCTGTTTGCCCGCCCCCAAATCTGCCGGGGTTAATTCCAAAAATCGCAATTCGCTTATTTTTATCATTATAAAATTTATGGTAAAACAGCTCACAAACCTTAAACGCATCAGTTGAATTCCATGGCTCCAGGACTGTTACATCGCTTGAAATTCTTCGATGGATACCAAAATTTTTGATGAATTGAAGGATAAGGTCAGCATTGTAACTCTGACTCATTCAGTTATTGTGGTTTAAGAAGTCATAAAATTATAAATTTGAGTTAATCTATTTGCAATGAAAATAAATCTGACCCTCTTCATTCTGCTGCTGACAACTATTGTCTCATTTTCCCAAGTCCGTCACAAGGTGGTGATTCAGTTTACCAACAGCGACTCACTTTCTCAGGCCTCCATGCTGGGACAAATTAAAAATATCAGAGCAGACTTACCGGACACCGATATAGAGGTAGTTTGTCATGGCCCCGGACTTGATTTGCTTATCGCAAAGCAATCAAAAGTAACAGCGCAGATTAAGGAGTGGAAAGGTAAGGGAGAGGTAACCTTTGCAGCCTGTAATAATACCATGCGCAGGCGAGGTGTAAAGCCGGAAGATCTTTTAGGTGAAGCAACTGTTGTTCCTTCAGGAATGACACAACTTATAAAGAGGCAGGAGGAAGGCTGGTCCTATGCCAAAGGAGGTCATTAATCTTTAGTTATCTTTCTTTAATCTTTTGCCATACGATGAAATGGCTGCCACATTGAAAAAACCTAAAACCGGTCTGCCATTTGGATTACTGTTAAAAACGTTCGTTCCAACATTTGCAACCGGTGACGCGAATAACTCTGCAAATCCTCCTGATCGATCTGTCTGAATGACAACTTCATTCAGGAAGGTAAAAGCTTGTTTGGAAATAGAATGAATTTCCACCCTCAGAGAATCACCCGGCAGATAGGGTGATAAAAAATTCCCTTCTTCATCTGTATTGAATGGATTTACAGCCTGCCTGATCGGTGTAATAAAGGTCACACCATCCAGGTTGCCGCCTTCACTGAAGCCTGCATCGAAGGCTACATTAATTTCAGACGGACGTAGCAGAAGTGTGTCGTTTTTCCATGCTTTGATCCAGTAAGTGTCACCCTTTCCGGCAGGGTCACGTGACCAGAACTCGGCAGTATAGCGATCAGGAAGAAACCCAAGTTCCTTTTCAAAGGTGAAAGTAAGACTGTCAATCACAGGGACACGTCCAAGTAATGCCGAAGATTCATAGGTTTCATTTTCTATCTGCACCTCAAGTGAAAACCGGTCGCCAACATCGCCCAAACGATCTCCGTCTGAGGCAGGCCTCCAGTAATATAATCCCGGAATCGTCACCCTTTTGCTGTCAGGAAGCGTTTCTGAAAACTCATAGACTTTACCTTTTGTTTCATTTGTAACAGTAATCAGCGCACCTGATACACCGGTGGGATCAGAATTATCAAAATATGGCTGAGAGAGTGTTAAACGTACCGTCTGCTCCCTGCTCACATTTTCCAGCCATGCATCAATTACCAGGAGGTCTTCCGCGTTAGCAAGTTTAGGTTCAATAATGGTCTCACAGGAGGTATTGAGCAACAATGCAAAAAACAACACTGCAGCGGATGAAAAAATTCTGATAATCAAATTTTTCATAGGTCAGAATTTAAAGTTGTAGGAAACGGATGGAATAAAAGTCCCGATAATAGCTAGCTGAGTTGCCTGTGCATCCGGAACAAGTCCGGTGGGTGTTCGCTCATCTCTTTGAGAGAAATAAACTGAGAATGGATTTTTACGCCCATAAACATTGTAAACACTGAACACCCAGTAATCTTTATTTCTGCGGGTGTCTCCCCTCCTTGATGGTTTACCTTCAAGCCTGAAGCTAATGTCAAGCCGGTGATATGCAGGCAGCCTTACATTATTTCGGGAGTCACTGAAATTATAAGGTATCAAAATATTCTGAATAGTAAATCTTGAGGTCGGAAAGGTAACAGGCGTACCGGAGGTGTAAACAAAACTGGATGAAAAAGACCAACGTCCCCCTAGTTCATAGAAACCGGATAATTTAAGATTATGTGTCTGATCAAACCTTGTCGGATACCAGTCAAAATTATTGACGCCTTCAACTTTAAGCTCCGTACGACCCAGCGTATAACTTGCCCAACCCGTTAGCCTGCCAGTTTTTTTCTGAAGATAAAATTCAGATCCATAGGCACGTCCTCTGCCGGATAAAAGGTCACCTTCCAAAAATTCATTAATGAGCAAATCCGCTCCATCGATATAATCAACCTGATTGTAGGTTTTGCGGTAGTATCCCTCCACCGAAAACTCCCAGTTTCTGTTTTCACCTATATCTTTAAACCAGCCTAGGGTAAATTGGTCAGCAAATTCAGGCTTCAGGTTATCCGTTGTAGGCGCCCAGACATCCAGCGGATTGGATGCAGTGGTATTTGATATCAGGTGGAGATACTGCACCATCCGGTTATAACTTCCCTTAAGAGCACTCTGGGGAGAAAACTGCCATTTGAATGAAATCCTTGGTTGTAGATTGCCGTATGTACTGATGGTCTCTCCTCTGTCGAATTCAGTGATAGCAGCAACTGTCCTTCTTTTTCCGGGGATGGTATCATTAAAAACAAACGACTTGCCCGGCCCCAGATAACCAAATCGTGAATAACGCAATCCGTAATCAATTGTGACTGAAGGAGAAATTTTCTGAATGTTTCATGCAAATAAAGAGGCCTCCAGA
>JBMTCO010000121.1:0-7615 GCA_049430945.1 Cyclobacteriaceae bacterium | reverse complement strand
TGAGGAGGTTGAAGGGTGGTGTAAAAAAGCGCTGGGCTGATCACCTTAAATTCTCCCTTCGCTTTCTTTTATTTCTTTCATCATTTCCAAAGCAGAGGAAGTTCCAATCCTGTCTGCACCGGCTCGAATAAGTGTCATTGCCTGAGCGGCTGTTTTAATTCCTCCGGAAGCTTTGATGCCTACGCTGGCAGGCAAAACTTCCCGCATCAGTTTGATTTGTTGTTCTTCTGCTCCGCCTCCTATGAATCCTGTAGATGTTTTTACAAAATCGGCACCTGCATCTGCGCAAATTTTACAGCCCTCTGCAATCTCTTCGTCTGACAGCAGAGAAGTCTCAAGTATTACTTTTAAAATTCTTTGTTTTGAATGCGCTGTCTGAACACAGCGTGCAATATCAATTTTACACCAGGGCATATCTGAACGAAACGCAGACAGATTCCATACGATGTCAACCTCATCAGCTCCATGGTCAATCACTCGGTTAATTTCATCGATCCGGGTTTCGGTAAGTGAATAGCCAAGAGGAAATCCCGCAACAGTAATAATTTTAATTCCTGAATTGCCTGCCTCCCGGTGTGCACGCTTTACCCAGAATGGCGGAACACATATTCCGTGAAAGCCATATTCAATAGCCTCACGAACCAATGTGTCAATCTCTTTGTCTTTCAGATCCGGTTTGAGTCGGGTATGTTCAATGGCTTGTGCCAGTTCCATAAATTATTTCTTTAATCTCCGAATGAAATACCCAGGCCCTTCGCGGCTTGTACAAGTTCAGATCCCGGGTTCACGGTGTGATAGGAGCGTACGGCTTCGTCCAGTGTAACTTCTGTTACACGATTGTTACGGAATGATACCATATGTCCAAACTTTTTCTGCATTACCAGTTCAAAGGCATGAACTCCGAACAGGCTTGCCAGAATGCGATCATAAGCCACAGGTGTGCCCCCGCGCTGGGTATGTCCGAGGACGGTTTCCCGGATCTCTGCCTTGCAGCCGGCATCTTTAAGTTCCTTAGAAAGCTTGAAGGCCACACCGCCAAGCCTTACATGCTCTGATTCCTTAGCACCTGCTGAAGAGGTCACACTGCCTTTTGCCGCATGAGCACCTTCAGCGATAACAATATTTACAAATCCTCGTCCTTTTATGTAGCGTCTGTTAATGCGCCGGACAATCTTGTCAATGTTATAGGGTATTTCAGGTATCAGACAGACCTCTGCTCCGCCTGCAATGGCAGTGTGTAAGGCAATCCAGCCTGCATCACGACCCATTACTTCCATGATCATTACCCGGTGGTGGCTTTCAGCAGTGGTCACAAGTTTATCAAAACTGTCAGTTGCAATCTGTACAGCAGTCTGAAAACCAAAGGTCATATCAGTGGCCGATAAATCATTATCAATTGTTTTTGGCACTCCGATGATTGGAATTCCTTTATCAAATAAGGTCTTTGAAATCCGTTGTGAGCCATCCCCGCCTATATTAATGACTGCGTCAAAATTCAATTTTTTCAGACGATCTGCAAGTTCATCCGAGCGGTCAACAAACTTTACGCTTCCATCCGGCTGCGGTAAGGGAAATTTTACAGGGTTTGATTTATTAGTGGTTTTCAAAATGGTGCCACCTTTCACATGAATGCCTGCCACACGCTTACGAGTTAACTTAATGATTTCATGCGGATCCTTGAAAACTCCATTGAATGACTCAATGCTTCCATAAACCTCCCAATCTTTTTCCTTTGTTGCTCTTTTGAAAACACCTCTGATAACAGCATTCAGGCCGGGGCAGTCACCGCCACCTGTGAGAACAAGTAATTTCTTCATTTGGTACTGGGTTTAAACAGATTTGTTTTCGGAAGATAAAATAATTTGGATCCGATAAAAAATGATGTTTATTTCCGTGTTGCCACAACATTAAAATGCTGACTATATTTGAAGATGAGCTCTGTAATCAGGTTATATCTTTATGTTTTTCTGTTCTATATTATTTTCTCCTGCACCCATGAGGACGTTAAGCCGGTTCAGGAAAATGGAATTTACATTAATGAGATAGCTGCAAAGGGCGGAGAAGACTGGCTTGAGATTTACAATAACCTTGACCGGTCTGAAAATCTTGGCGGATACTTTATTTATGATGATCCGGATTTAAAGTTCAAACTTCCGAATATTAATATTCCTGCGAAAGGTTTTATAGTTCTTATTTGTGATGGAACCGGCACCGGCTCTAACCCGAATTTCAGGCTTTCATCGGCAGGGGAAGTTGTCTTTCTTGAATCTCCTGATGGAGCGCTTGTTGATAAAGTATTATTCCCCGCGATGTCAGGCAGTCAGTCTTTCGCCAGATTTCCTGATGGTGCTGCAGAATTATTTTTAACCGGCGAACCAACCAGAGGAATTTCAAATGGATCCGGACAGGTTCCCACACTCAGAAATGCGAAAAGGGATCCGCTGATACCCGGAATTTCCGGTCAGGTGAACATTTCTGTTGAAGCTGCCGATCCCAGGGGACTTAAAAGTGTGAAGTTATTTTTCAGATTCAACGGGGCCTCTTATCAGTTTGTAAATATGACGCTTAATGCAGATTTATACACCGCCTCTATACCTGCTGCCGGAACAACCGGACAGATGGACTATTACATAGAAGCCGTCAATACACTTAATCTGACAGGACGGCAGCCGTCTTCCGCTCCGGGCACACCCTATTTTTACATTTTAAATAATGATCCATTGCCTGCGCTGGTTATCAATGAATATCTGGCCTTCAATGCAGGCTGTTGCACGGATCCTGATGGAGCTGCAGGTGAGTTTGATGACTGGATTGAAATTTATAATAAAGGAAATATCCCTGTTGATTTGGCAGGAATGTATCTGTCAGACTCTATTGCCAATCCTTTCAAATTCCGTATTCCCGCCACTAATTCAAGTGCAACTACAATTCCTGCGGGCGGATTTCTTGTGATTTATGCAGATGAGCAGGGCACTCAGGGACCTCTGCATGCAAATTTTAAACTTTCTCAATTTGGTGAGCAGGTAGGTTTATTTTTTATAGACGGCCGGACGATTGACACAAGAGTTTTTGGAGCTCAGGAGGCTGATAAATCAGAAGGCAGGAAACCTGACGGTTCCGAAGTCTGGACCAAAATGAATCCCACCCGGGGTACTGCCAATCAGTAAATCCTGCTTTTCATTAATCATTTCAAAGGTTACCTTTACCTGATGTTTGATTTTCTGCCTGACCAGCCCGCCTATCAGTTCCCTGACCTGATCAATGTAACCTACGTCATGTTATGGGCGTTTTTTCTTGCCTCCGTTATAGCAATTACCCACAGATTAACCCACAGGGGTGACCAGTATCCAAATCAGTTTTTTCAGGCACTTGTACTTGGGTCTGTTGTTACGGCAATGGTAATGCTGGCAATTGGAGATAGCCTTGCCAGGGGTTTGGGAGTATTTGGTGCAATGGCCATAATCAGGTTCAGAACCAGAATTGATGATCCCAGAAATGTTCTTTTTCTTTTTGCTGCACTCAGCAGTGGCCTTGCTGTAGGTGTGTACGGATTTACTGTCTCTCTGGTAGGCACAGTTATTTTTTGTCTTGGTGCAGTGGTCCTGTATTATTCTCCGTTCCGCACATTTGTACATAGCCATCAGCTTGTAATAGGAGGTAGCCAATTATTGGAAAAAAGTAAGATTGATATCATTCTGAAAGATTATACTTTTGAGAGTAAACTGACCGGCTCAGGTTCTGATTCTGAAGATGGTTTTCGTCTTGAATACTCTCTTTCACTGAAGGGTCAAAAGGATGATTTGGTCCGTTTGCTGGCTGCTGTTGACGGTGTGAAACAGGTTAGAGTGCGTCCTCTTGAATTTCAGATAAACGGATAATCATGAGGTTCAATTCTTTTTATTTTTTTATTGCTGCACTGGGGATTGGTTTACTCGCGGTGACTCCGACTTTTTACAGGGGGAGCTCGGATAATATTCCTGCTGTGACGTATGCAAAAGATCATAAGTTAACCGCCGAATATGTAGCACAGGTACGGAGAGTCTGGGTGAAGCCGGGGCAACAAATTATGCCCGGAGACACACTCATCGAATTATTCAGCGTCTCACTACAACAGGAGATTCAAAAAATTAATTTACAACTATCATCAATCCGGTCCGATCGTGATGCGCAGGCGCGTTCTTTACGCTCATCTCTTAACCTTGCAGGTGCAGAAGTCAGGATTGAAATTGCTGAACTGGAAAATCAAATCAGGGTATTTGAAAATGAACTTTCCTTAAACAGAAGGATATCTGGAGTTGTTTCAAAAGAAAATCAGAACCTGACGCCAGTTGAAATAAAAATCAGAGACTTGAAGGATCAGGTAGACATCAGAAGGCAAGAGCTTGCACACCGTGAGGAGGAGATTCGAAACAGGTATATGGTGGAGCTAAATCAATACCGAAACAGAGAGGTATTGCTGGAATCAGAAAAGGAAGCGCTAAACCAGAAAATAACAGGATTGATACGCCTGGCCCCATTCAAAGGGGTTATTGAAAGTGTTTATGTAAAATCCGGAGAAGTTGTGGAGGAATTTACGGATCTGATTTCTGTTCTACCGTCTTCCCCGGTCTCGGTGGTGGCTTACCTTCCTTCAGGATTACCTGCCCCTGCAATCGGTACAGAAGTGATTGTATCCTCTTCAGGGTTTCCTGTTGCTGAAACAATAGGAAAGATTATCGGTCTTGGGTCCATTGTTTTGCTGCCGGAGATTTTACAAAAAGCAACGGCAGTAAAAGCTTTTGGTAAGGAAATTTTTGTTGAGATACAGCCGGACAATTCTTTTTCCACCGGAGAAAAAGTTATGGTGAGAATTTAATTCTTATGATCAGGTATCTGATACTTTCTCTGACTTTTTTAATAAGCTCCGTTGCAGGTCAGAATATTACGCTTGAATATGTGCTTTACCAGGCTGTAAATGCACCTGAGGTTGAGGCGATTGACCGACAACTCAGAGGGTTGGATGAAATTAATTTCAATCTCCCCTGGGTAAACAACCTTGAATTCAGAACTCGGAATAATGAATTGCTGTATAACAGGCAACAGTATGCCCTAAGGCTGGATATTGAAAATCCATTTAAGGTTATTCAGAACCGGAAATATTTTGAGGCACGTCAGCAGCTTGGCGTTGTTCGCAGGCAACGTGCTCTTAAGGAAGTCCTTACAACCAGATATTTAATGCTCTCTGAATTAATCGGAGCTCACGGGCTACTTTCTTTACGCAGAAGCCAGGATTCACTGAAAAAAAAACTTGTGGAAGTCTATACTGAAAAATCAGGATCAGCAGATTTTGACGCAGAAGACTTAATCAAGGCACGTTTGGATGTTGTTTCCGGTCAGGCGGATCTCAAAGAGGCTGAATATGAATTTGCTGTACTGGAACGAAAAATTACTGCTGATGCGGGAGTTCCAGGTGCCGGCATTGATGGTCTTGCCATTCATATTAGTCCTGATCAGATTGCCCGGGTCATTGACTCGGTAGGGCAGGTTAAAAATTTGACTGAAATTTCTGAGAAGGCTGCTGAATCTGAACTGGCTGCAAGAAAGGTTAAAGTTGAAGAGTCTTCTTTTAATCTTGGATGGATTAAGGGAATGTATGCACCATATCAGATTGCGGAAGGTGATAAACCTACCGGAGTTGCACTTGGAGTCAGCATTCCGGTTTTTAGAAAGAATAAGGATGATCAGGCACGCAGTAAAGTACAATTGCTTGAGGAAAAGTCCGAACTTGATTTGATGAAAATTCAGGCTGAGGCAGGTTTTGATGAGCGCAGAGCCTCCCTGCGTATTATGTTGAAACATTATAATGAAATCAGAACGCAGCTTGCGGCAGTGAGGTCGGATCAGTTTTTGTTTCTTTCTGCTGTTAGTAATTATGATCCTGTTCCATTGATAAATCTTGAGTCTGAGTTGCTGAAGTTCAGAATCCTTTTGAATAAAATTGAAACATCAATTCTGACTGAGTGGATCTTATTAATGGATCAGGCTGATGTTCTGATAAAATCTCCTCTTCGGAATTACCTGTCTCCGGAGATTACAAATCTGAATTAAAATTATTTTTTAAGGCCGTTGACCAGCATGTCAGCGAGTTGCTCTCCCAGGTCTGAGGAATTAATTGCGCTGGATGGATCATACCACATTGGCATCCAGTTAAGAGACGAAAACAATGTCATCACAGCAAGTTTGCGGTCAATGGAAGATTTAAACTCACCATTTCTTACACCTTCATCAATGATTTCTTTAAATCGGTTGATGTAGTTGATTCTGAGAAGCAAAAACTGACGAAGCCATGGCTGACTGAGATGTCGATGCTCATTCATGAAAACAGCTGAAGCAGTAAGGTCTTTTGCCATTACCTGAATGTGGCCGATGATGCCACGCTTCAGTTTTTCACCGGATGACACATTATGTTTTTCAACTTCATCAAGAGATTTCCTGAACTCCGCAGCCATATCAAAGCACAGATTTTGGAGGATCTCTTCTTTGGATTTAATATGAGAATAAAGGCTGGCGGCTTCAATACCAAGTTTCTGCGCTAAATCGCGCATGGAGGATGCTGCGTATCCCTTCTCCCTGAATAATTCCGCCGCCTTACGGATTACTTGCTCTTTACGTGACAGGTTGGAGGTTTCCATAGCTTTTTAACAAATGCAAAACTAAATAAATATTTGGCAGCGTTAAAGAAAATGTACTGATGGTTTTGTCTAACAGTTGTTTGTCAGCCTCAGAAAAACCAAAGTCTGACAACAAGTGCCATAACTGCTACAACCAGAATTCTTTTGACCCATTTGTCGCCTGCCGAAACACTCCAGCGACTTCCAAACCATGCACCTGCAGCATTCCCGATTGCCAGAACCAGGCCAATCTCCCAGATGATTCGTCCACCGATGGCAAAGGCCAGCACAGCAATGCCGGTATAAAGAATAGCAGCAAATACCTTGATGTAGTTTGTTTTGGATAGTGGAAACTTATGAATATGGGTTAACATGGCGATTACCAGAAAACCGATACCTGCCTGAATGAATCCACCATAAATGCCTAATAAAAAAAATCCTGTTCCGCTCAGGACTTGTCGTTTCATGCTGAATTTTTCTTCTCCGGAATCGGTATTATTCTTTTTTTCAAAAACGATGCTGAGCACCACCAGGACCAGGATAATCGCGTGAATCCGGTTGAAGAGATGATCGGGCACCCCCATGGCAATATTTGCACCGATCCATCCCCCGGCCAGGGATAACCCTGCCAGCCACCATGAATATGGAAACGGTAGACGAACACCTTTGCTGTGAAATCCAGTTGCTGCTGAAATGTTTTGTGCAAGAATCGCTACCCGGATGGTTGCATTTGCCACAGAACCCGGAATCCCCATAAAAATCAGAACTGGCATACTGATCAAAGTGCCGCCACCGGCAACGGTATTCAGAAAGCCTGTTATCCAGCCAAGTCCGATATACAATAACCAGGTCCAGATCTCTGTATTCATCTTACAGCCATTATACGCACAAGTCTTACAAACAAGTCAGGAAAAAATCGCTGAACCAATACCGCAAACACTTCTTTGGGACCACCGATAACAGCA
>JBMTCO010000120.1:0-7665 GCA_049430945.1 Cyclobacteriaceae bacterium | reverse complement strand
CCCTCTACCCTTTGCTGTCGAGGTTAAAAAACGCCGGGCTTGTAGACTACAAGTGGGTGGAATCGAAATCGGGACCTCCACGGAAGTATTACACGCTTACAGAGGAAGGCAAAACTTTCCTCAAAGGGCTTTCAGAAACCTGGTCAGAACTTGTGACCTCCACCAACCTGATCACCACCGGAAATCAGTCAGCAGGACAAACGCAAACTCTATCTTAACTTTTACTGCCATCACTAATATGAAAAAGACCATCACTATCAATATAAGCGGCATTGTCTTCCACATAGAAGAAGACGGGTATGAACTGCTTAAAACCTACCTGGACAGTGTTAAAAAACATTTCCTTTCATTCAAGGACAGTCAGGAAATCATTACGGACATTGAGAGCCGCATTGCAGAAATATTCATGTCCAGGATCTCGGAGACCAAGCAGGCGTTGACGGCAGAAGATGTGAATTATCTGATACGAACCATGGGGCAGCCTTCAGAATTTACCGAGGCTACAGAAACAGAGGAACATGAAACCGGAACACAATCAGGATCCGGCGCTTCCGCAGCCAAGACCTTCAGTAAAAAATTATTCCGCGACAACAGGAAGAAAGTCCTTGGCGGCGTTTGTGCAGGCCTTGCGCACTACTTCAGGTTTGACCCGGCGTGGGTAAGATTGCTGTTTGCACTTCTGATTTTTGCCGGAGGCTTTATCATCATCGCTTATATTCTGATGTGGGCCATTATTCCGGGCTCTGATTTCCTGGAAGATCAAACCAGCATAAAAAAAATCTACCGCGATGCAGAACGCAAAGTAATCGGTGGTGTTGCTGCCGGTATTGCATCTTATACCGGCACGGACATCAGTGTGATCAGGCTGATTTTTGCAGGTCTTGTTTTTGCAGGCGGATTCGGTGTGATCTTATACATCATCCTGTGGCTTGCAATTCCTGAGGCTAAAACCCTTACCGAAAAAATGGAGATGCAGGGTCAGCCCGTCACGCTATCCAACATTGAAAAAACTATAAAGGAAAAATTGAATGAAAAAGAGGGCGAAGAAAGTGCCCTTGCAAAAATCATTCTGTTTCCGTTCCGCGTGATTGCAACAATTATTACTGCCATTGGGTCGGCGATTTTTCCATTTTTAAAGGCACTGGGTAAGATCATAGCCATTGCAATCGGAATTATTTTAACGGTAACAGGTGCAGCACTTACATTGGCAATCTTAATTGTAGGTGCGATGCTGATTGGTGTTTGGTCGTCTTCTTCCGGCGCAGCGGACTGGATCATGCTCTCCGGTTCTCTGCCGCTTGAGACGTTTCACAATACATTCTCAGTGTGGACCATCCTGTTCGCCTCGCTCACGTTATTTATTCCGTCCCTCTTGCTTTCCTTACTGGGTATTTCGCTGATCATCAATAGATCGGTATTGAACAAGGTTACAGGATGGTCGATATTGGCAATTTTTATGATTTCACTTGCCGTGACCATTTTCACAATTCCCTCTGCCATTATGAAATTTTCAGAGGATGGCTACTTTAAGCGGGAAAGGTCTGTAAATACAAACGGGCATGTACCACTGCTGAAAATCAAACACACCGGTATGGAAAATTATGTGGGCATCGGGATCAGAATTCACAGTCACGATGCGTCAGACATCAGGATTATAGAAAAATTTAATTCGCAGGGCTCTTCAAGAAGTGATGCCGAGAAAAACGCAAAAATGACGGATTACAACATCATCCAGCAGGACAGCATCATAACTTTTGATTCCAATATAACCTTCAAAAAAGATGCAGCTTTCCGTGCACAGCGACTGCTGGTCGATATCTATTTTCCACTCAATAAACCCTTTGTTATTGAACAGGAATTGTATGAACTGATCCATAATTACGGAGGCTATTATCATGAAGACAGAGACCGGAACACTTATTTATTCGATGAAGGCGGATTAAAATGTCTGACTTGTGAAGAGGATCGTCTGGATTCAGAGGAAGAAAACTATGAGGATATTGTTTACAATGACAACGAGCAGGAATGGGCCGGGGAAGGAACGACCTATAAATTCAAAAACTTCACTGAACTCAGTCTGGCCGGTTACTTTGATGCTACCATTGAAAAAGGAAACAGGTATTCTGTAGTGATTGAGGATGATGAATTATTTAAAGTCTCACAGGAAGGCAACAAGTTGATTGTTAAAACGGAGGACCAGACCATCAACCTGTTTAAATTCAAAAACCGTCGCCGCGTTCATGTCCGCATCAGGATGCCTGAGCTGAAGAAGCTGGATGCGACCGGTAGCGGCAAATTTGAGGTCAGAGGATTCAAAAGTCAATTTCTTGAAATCAGCCAGGCGGGTGCGGTAAAAGGCACAGCAGACCTCAATGCAGTAAATCTGGATATAAATCTGATTGGCGCATCAAAACTTAAACTGAGCGGTAACGGAAGGAAAATGGACGTCTCCCTGACCGGTGCATCAAAACTTGAGGCATACGATTTTTCGGCTGAGACAGGGGAAATAGATGCTGTCGGAGCTTCGACTGCGGAGGTGAATATTTCAGGAAACCTAAACTCAAATGCTATTCTTGCCAGCCGGATTAAAAATAAAGGGAAAGCCGAAAATTGATAACAACCACAGCTCCCGGGGTGCACATAAATCATAAAACAATGCCGGAAATTTCCGGCATTGTTTTTTTATCAGAGCCGGGAAAACTCTATTTTGAGAGGGATTTTTTTGAGCATGAATGTATTGCTGAAATTTCTTGGAGCAGCCGGCACGGTAACAGGATCCAAGTATCTGCTTTCCCTGAACGGGAGAAAAATTCTGATAGACTGCGGATTGTTTCAGGGCCTCAAAGAGTTGCGCTTGCGGAACTGGGATTCCATCCCTCAGAATGTTTCTGAAATTGATCTTGTTATTATCACACATGCCCACATTGACCACACCGGTTACCTTCCGCGTTTGGTACGTGAAGGATTTAAAGGGAAAATTCTTTGTACCCATGCCACGCAAGACCTGATGCACATCATGCTGAAAGACGCAGCACGTTTGCAGGAAGAAGAAGCTGCATTTGCCTTTAAGCGCGGATACTCAAGACATTCAAAACCCGAGCCACTCTTTACGCTGGAGGATGCTGAAAAAGTTTTTCCGCTCATACAAAGCCACCCGATGAATAAAAGCATTGATGCAGATCCGCAATTCAGCATCCGCTTCATCAATTCAGGTCATATCCTGGGTGCATCCTGCGTTGAAATGACTATTCACGGTAAAAATGGAAACAAAATAATTGTCTTTTCAGGTGATATCGGGCGTTACAATGATCCGATTATGCATGCGCCTGATCCGGTTAAGCATGCAGATATTCTTGTCATGGAATCGACCTACGGTGATAAAACCAACCCGGATACCGCTGTTGAAGATGGTCTTGAAAAAATCATCAATGATTCGCGGAAGCTTGGGGGGCCGGTGATCATACCTGCATTTGCAGTGGGGCGCACCCAGACATTGATTTATTACATTCAGAAGTTAATTGATCAGAAAAGAATTCCTCCCCTGTCTGTTTATATTGATTCACCTATGGCCATCAGTGTGACCGGCCTTTATGAGAATCATCCAGGTAGCCACAAGATTGAGGTTGTTCATGATCAGGGCGAAAATATCAGCCTGTTTGACGCATCTAATATTCACTACTGCAACACACCGGAAAGTTCAAAAGCCTTGAATGATTTACGCAGACCCTGCATTATTATTTCTGCTTCAGGTATGGCTACCGGAGGGCGTATTCTGCACCACATGTTTCATCGTTTACCGGATCCGTCAACCACATTTCTTTTTGTCGGGTATCAGGCTGCAGGCACCCGGGGCAGAGATCTGGTCGAAGGTAAGGAGTCAATTAAAATGTTTGGCGAATATGTTTCTGTCAGAGCAAGAATCCGCGTAGTCAACGGATTATCTGCACATGCCGATCAGCCTGAACTGATGCGGTGGCTTGGTAAAATAGAAAACAAACCCAAAATGGTATTTGTAACACATGGTGAGCCAACGGTGAGCAAGGCCTTTGCCGAGAAAATTGAAGAAACTTTCGGGTGGCAGGTTTTTGTTCCGGAGTATCTGGAGAGCTTTGTTTTATTTGATGGTATCTGACCGTCAACGCGTTTTCCAGGTCCTTTCTTTTACGTCAAAGACGGTCCTTTCATCAGGGAATTCAATGTAGTCGACTCCGTTTGAGTTCAGTGTTCGGTAAGGCTCAAGTGATTGCCCTCTGACCATCAGGTCGAATAAAAACATCGAGCGTTTTGTTAATGTATCCGGAACCATTTTCCATGTTCGGAAATGTTCTTCATAGTATTTAATATTTTTATCCGCATCAAATTTTACCACACCACCGGTAGCAACTCTTTTTTCAAACAAGCTTGGCGCACGGCGGGAGACCATAAAATAAACTGATCCGTTTTTTTCATACCAGGCATCCAGAGAATGAACGGACTGCTGGTCGAGGTAATGGGAGTCATACTGAGGATAAAAACGCTCCTGTACCGTAAGGCCATCAGGGGACCTGCCTACATAGCGGATGATTTTCCATTTAAAGTCCTCCTGTTGCTCCAGAGTTAACTTGTCACCGGGCTTATAGGATACAGGACCACAAGCCCCGGTCATTAACAGAATTAAAGGAATAAACTTTATTAAAACTTTCACAGCTGCAAAAATAGAAAGACCTGTCCCGGAGGAACAGGTCTTTCATGTTAAGGAATTGTTAGGTTAGCGGATCAATAGTTCTTATTGACCGGCTGGAATTCCGCCCAACCATCGGTCCAGTCTGTAGAACCGAAAGCACCGCGGAAGGTTCCGGATTTATCAAAGAAGCTTCCAAGTTTGGCATTGGTAAAGTTTGCACCTGTGTTGAGGTTATTGTTACCTGCTACCCCTGCCACCAGTGCGAAAGAAGGATTTGAAGGGTAGGTAGATGCAGACTGGCCTGCCCAGAATAAACCGGAGGCAATACCTGCATCAGCAAATAAGGTCGTATTGCTGGATGAGGAAATGTTATTGACCACCGCATTATTGTTAGTAGTCCAGTAGTTGCTGATAGCTGAAGCATCACCTGCACCTGTACCACCGGCAATGGTAAGACCGGTTGCAAACGCAGCATCTGCGGCGGTGGTTGAAGATCCAGTCAGGGTCGTTCCCGGAACTGTCAGGAGGTTGTATGCATGAACACCTGCACCGGAAGTCAGGTTATCAAGCGTACCCTGGTCGTCAACTCTCACACCAACGCGGTATCCTGAGAAGAAGGAGTTGAAAATTGAGATGGACGTACGGCGACGAATGTGGATTGCATTCTGGTAGTTGGCAGAAATTGAACGGCTTTGAATATCACGAGGTCCAAGCACTGTGATGTTTGAGAAAACGCCACGGGTACAGCCTGCCTGCGTGGAGCCGTCACAGATACCGGCTATGGTATTTCCGTTACCCTGGTTATCGCTTTCGAATGCGTTGGAGCCGGACTGGTCAGCGAAGAAAGTATTTCTTACAACAAGTCCGAACTGCACGTTTCCTCCCCAGCCAAAATCTGTATCGAAATCATCATCCCATGTTGAGAAAGAAACAAGATGCTTTCCGCTAACAGTTCCGCCGAACCACTCAAAACCATCATCACCGCCAAACGAAACCTGCACATAATCGACTGTTGTACCATTTCCAACGCCACCAAAAGTAATGGAGTTGGTTTCGTTGTTAGGGGTTAACTCGATACCTGCATACTCCACCCTTACATATGTAAGAGAACCTGAGTTTTCAGTTTCATTGGTTGCAGGAGTTGCACCATCAGCTGCCACAGAGCCGTAAGTCTGTGAAGGCGTAATACCTTCAATTGCAGGCTTTGCAGACTGATTAACAAATGCATTACCAAGGATAACGATACCACCCCAGTCGCCGCGGTCACGTTCACCGGTACCCTGTGCTGAAGTGAATACGACGGGGTTTGATGAAGTTCCGTTGGCAATCAGTTTACCGCCGGGCTGAACAACAAGTGTTGCTTTTGAAGATTTTTCACCTTTGATGATTGTACCGGCAGGAATTGTAAGGGTTACACCATTAGGAACAAATACTATTCCCTTCAGCAGATAAATCTTCGTTGCGTCGAGCGTTTGCGATGTTAGAGTACCCTGAAGCGGAACAGTAGGATCGAGTACGGTTATAACAAGAGTAACAAATGAAGAAGTGAGATTCTGAGCATCGGTAACAGAGAATACGGCACTGATGGTGGATCCTACAACGGCATTTGCGGGAACAGCTACAGATACATTCTGTGTTGCAGAGGTTCCTGAAACGGATATAGGGCTTCCGGGCGTAGCAGTGGCTCCGGTTACATTCAGTGTTGAGGCACCATTAGGCGCTGTAATAGTAGCTGTAACACTTACACTGGCGCCGGGTATTGCAGAAGCGGGCAGTGTGCTCAGCGTAAGAGCCGGCGGGGCACTAATAGAAACATTGAGTACGGCAGTTGCTGAGGCTTGCTGATCTTCCTGATCAACCAGCGTAAGGACTACTGAACCGGCACCGGCAGAATTTCCCGCAGTAAACTCAACAACCACACTACCTTCAAGGCTTCCTGCAGTTGGTGAAGTCTTAACTGTGGCCGATCCCCCTGTTGCAGTCACTGAAGCTGACTTAAATTTTCCGGGAGCAACGAAAGAAAACGATACGTCGGCCTTAGTGCCGACCTGCACAGAGGCTACCCCGGATGGAGCAGTAACTGTTGGAGCATCAGGAGTAACTTCCTCCTCAGTACATGCCTGAATGAATACAGCAAACGCTGTGATCAAAAGGGCCATTGAAATTCGAAGCAATTGTTTCATTGTTCAGTGGTTTAAAATTTTTATGCTGCAAAGAACAGCATCAGTGGCCCTCGGAACGGTTATGCCAGAATTACCAATTCATTACAGGTTTGTTAAGCATCAACTAATTGAATATCAGGTTTTTATAAAACACCCCGGTGATGTTCATAATACTCCGGTAACAATTAATTAATGATAAAAAAAAGTGGCACCCGAAAGTGCCAACTTATCATAATTCACCAACCCAATTAATAAAGTTCAGATGCCGGAAAAGATCATGATCCTGAAATTCTCCAGTTGAATCCAAAGGAAAACAGCGTACCTGTGCGATACTTCTGAATCAGTGCTTCTCCTGATTCAATTTTGTTGTTGCTGTCATTATCCTGATAAATCCGGAAAGGAGCATTCAGAATATTCTGAATGTTGAATTTGAATTCAACCTTGTTTGAGAGAAATCTTCTGGAGATCTGAAGATCCATAGACTGCCGGGGAAGTTCCCACCATGATGGGAATACCTTATCGCCCACTGTGAATATCCTGGGGCCAAAAACATTGTAGGCAGTATTTACAGACCATCCTGATTGCGTGTCATTAAAGAACAATCCGACGTTTGCGATATAAGGTGACTGGCCCTGAAGCGGACGATACTGGATCTGGTTGGTGGCCTGGTTGCCAACGTTTACTTCACTCTTAATAAGCGCTGCATTTACGTTCGCACTCAAGCCGCGTAGCAGTCTGCTGGTTCCAAGACCTGCAAATGATTTTCTAGCTTCAATTTCCACACCATAAGAATAGGCTCCGTCCGCATGGCCAACATAAAGCTGAGGCGTGTCTGGGGTA
>JBMTCO010000119.1:0-7674 GCA_049430945.1 Cyclobacteriaceae bacterium | reverse complement strand
TGAACTGGGCCATGCTTCAGATGGATAAGCTCACCATTAAAAAAGAAAGTCTGGACCTCAGGAGGATTGTTGATGAAAATTTCCTTCTGGCATCTTCCATGACCTCCAAATCGATGAATCTTGTGAATGATGTGGATGCCGGTACCATGATTTTTGCCGACGCGAATATGTTTAATCTGATTATCAGGAATCTGATTATGAATGCCATTAAGTTTACGGAGCCGGGAGGCCAGGTTCGTGTCTCATCTGAATCCCGCGGTTCTGACGTAATCGTAATGGTGGAAGATACAGGAGTAGGCATCAGCCCTGATGTTCAGAAAATTCTGATGAGTAAAGAAAATTCCAATTATACAACCAGGGGTACAATGAATGAAAAAGGTACAGGACTCGGCATCAGTCTTTGCAAGGAATTCATTGAGCGGAATAACGGAAGAATATGGCTTGCCAGCACGGTTGATAAGGGCACTACCTTCTTTGTGTCCGTTCCAAAGCTTCTGAAATAAAAGTTTCTTAATTCTTTATGGTCTTTCCTGTCTTTCCTTCAATAATGGATGTGACCACCATGCCTGCAAGAAATCCTGCAATCAGTGTTATGATGATTTCTCCGTGTTGAGATTCAAGATCGGGGATTCCAATCCGCACAAAACTCACCGAGCCGGTGATTATAATGATCAAAGGCCAATACCACCACATGCCACGGCCCCATGCTTTATTCCTATGTACAGGAGGTAAGGCCATAATATAAATCCCAATGGCGAAGCATCCGGCCGCAGTGCTAAGCTGCTGGAGAATAAAGAACAGGGGATAATTGAGTTCTCCCACGCGAAGTGAGATCACACTATAGATATCTAGATTCCGGGCAAACCAGCCATTGTGCGTAAACCAATCCCATAAAATATGAGAGCCAATGGCGAGCAATGCGCACCAGATAAAAGTCAGATATCTTTTTCTCAGGAATGCAGTGAAATCAAAATCAGGATCAAAGGAGCATTTATCCCGAATGGCAGCGGGCAGATTTGCCATGAGGGGTTTGCGAATGATGCGGTGAAAAATCAGCGATAAAATAAAAGTTACCGGCAGACCAAAATAGAACAGGCCTGCTATGGTATGACTATGTTCAGAACCGGTATCCATTTTCAGGAAATACTCAAAGTCCGGCGCCATACTTCCTGCCACCAGTGCTGTTGCAGATACCTTCTTGCTTCTGAAAAGAGGCAGAAATACGGAAGGATGCGCTGCAGTGAACGGCATGGAACATCAATTGACCTCTGCAGGCCTTCGGTTGCTCAGGAAGATCGCTCCTATCACAAGACTCACCGCTGCCACTCCTATCGGATACCAAAGGCCGGCGAAAGGATCTCCGGCAGGATTGGTTCCTGTCTTACTGGCCTCATAAAGTGAGGTTGCAATAAATGGGGTCAGTCCCCCGAACACACCATTTCCGATATGGTAGGGCAATGACATCGAAGTATACCGGATTCTGGTGGGGAAAAGTTCTACCAGAAAGGCTGCAATAGGACCATAAACCATAGTCACAAAAAATACCTGGATGAAAATAAGAACAGCCATCATGGTAAAGCCGCTGCTTCCAAGTGTAACCTCACGGGTATTGGCGGAGCCTTGCTGTGTTTCTTTCACACTTGTGCCGTCGGTGAAATACCTTACCGTGGTTTTGGTCTCGGTTACTGTTCCGTCTGTTCCGACTTCGGAGGCATTTGCAATGGAGGTTTTTGCCGGCACCTCTGTTTTAGTTTTTAAATCGGCTATTGAATACATCTGCTTGTAGATGGGCCGGTAGAAGAGTACGGCCAGCAACATGCCGGTGAGCATGATATATTTTCTTCCGACTTTGTCGGACCAGGCACCAAAAAATATAAACAGGGGTGTTGCTGCCAGCAAAACTGCCCCGATGATGTAATAGCTTTGTGACAATTCTATGCTGCAGATTTTCTGAATAAATGTGAGTGCATAGAACTCGCTTGTATACACAACTACGCCCTGACCTGCTGTGGCTCCAAATAAGGCCAGCAGCACCATTTTAAGATTCTCTTTTTTGGTGAAGCTTTCTTTTATGGGGTTGGCAGAAATTTTTCCTTCAGCTTTTATTTTAGTGAACAGCGGGGACTCATGCATTTTCATGCGGATGTAAACCGAGACGCCTACCAGAATGGCTGATAAAATAAACGGAACTCTCCATCCCCATTCTGCGAAGGCACTGACACCGACCCATTGTCTGACTGCAAGGATTACTCCAAGTGAGACAAACAACCCGAGCGTGCCTGTTGTCTGGATATAACTTGTGAAATATCCGCGTCTGGATTCCGGTGCATGTTCGGCAACATAGGTGGCTGCACCGCCGTATTCGCCTCCCAGTGCCAATCCCTGGACCAGCCGAAGGGTTACGACAAGAATGGGTGCAAGGATGCCTATGGATTCATAGCCAGGAACAAGACCGATGGCAACTGTGCTGCCGCCCATCAGAATGAGGGTAACAAGAAATGTATATTTTCTTCCGACCAGATCGCCGAGCCTTCCAAAGACCAGCGCTCCGAAGGGCCTGACAATAAATCCGGCGGCAAAGGTGGCCAGCGTACTCAGAAAGGCAGCTGTTTCATTTCCTTTAGGGAAGAACTGCTGCGCAAGAATTGTTGCGAGTGTTCCGAATAAATAAAAATCGTACCATTCTATCAGTGTTCCGACACTGGACGCGGTGATCACGAACCACAATTCTTTTCGCGAGGAGGGTGTAACAGCAGTTTGCATAGGTCAGGTTAGGATTATAAAGATAAACATTAGCCCTAACTGTAAAAACCCGGACATTAACGGGGCAGACTTCTTTTTTTGCAGCCTGATGAACTAATTTTGCACTGCATTGTTTATTAAGCAAAATGACCACGATGATCACTGATCAGACTTTTAATGTTACCGGTATGACCTGTCAGGGCTGTGCCAAGACGGTTCAGAAGGCTGCATTGAGCATACCGGAAGTGCAACATGCTGTGGCATCCCCTGAAGAAAACAGCCTATTGATTTCTGCCGGGCGTAAGGTTTCTGCCGATGAGATTGCAGGTGTTCTGGCAGGTTATTCCAAATACCACGTGGAAGGTGCCCGTGAAAAAGGTTTCTGGTCAGATGCCGCAGTCTGGTCGAGGTCCGGATTCAATACACTTAATTGTCTGATCGGTTGTTCTATTGGCGACTTTGGCATGATTATTTACCTGCAGGCCTATCATCCGGATGTTTCAATGTCTTTGCAGATGATACTCGCAACGATTGCGGGTCTGTGTACTTCCGTGATTCTTGAAACAGTTCTGCTTCGCATCCGTGAAAAATTCAACTGGGGTTATGCACTTCAGACTGCCTTTTCAATGTCCTTTATTTCAATGGTCGGGATGGAGCTTGCGATGAATACAACCGACTTCATGATTACGGGGGGTAAAGCTGCGTTTTCAGATCCGGGGTACTGGCTGGCGCTTCTGGCCGCACTGGTTGCAGGATTTTTATTTCCCTGGCCTTATAATTATTACAAACTGAAAAAGTTTAACAAAGCCTGTCATTAAACCGGCATGAGGCTGGTCAGGGACGTTCCTGAAGTTTGTGATAGATTTCCAGACATGCCCAGGCGTCAGTTGCTGCATATTCTATCTGTTTGCCGGTAAGTATTCTGGATTCCCAGTTGGTAGTCTGAGCACTTTTTGAGATTCTGATTCCAAGTAATATTGCTGCAAGTTTTCTGAGGCCTTCCACCTCCAGACCTTTTTGCTTTGAAAGTGCAGCAAGTTCCACAAATCCACCGGGTTCAAATGATGAAACCTTTTGAAGGGCCTTCAGATCGTCGCGGATTGCCACACCGCATTTGATGGTAGTGTGATCCTGCAACAGTTCCTGAAGTTCAGGAGGTAAACCGGTATGATGAAGCCTGAACAGCCATGCTTGTTCGGCAGTGGCAAGCTGCAGCATTGCTACTTTGAAATATTGTCCTTTTTTAAAGGAAGGTCTTGTTTCCGTATCAAAACCAAGCACAGGCTGTGCTGAGATCTGGTTAACCGCTTTTTTTACTTCGGACGGTTTCTGAACGAGCGTAATTTTTCCTTTGAATGATCCATAGGGGAGCGTCAGAATCTCTTCAGGCTTGATGTTGGTACGTTCTGAAAAAGGATGTGTGGCTACGGGGTTCAATTGGCGGTTTGTTCTTCAGTTGACTCTGTAACAATTTCTTTTTTGATTCCGATCCCGGTATAGGCAAAAAATATTGTCATCAGGGGACTCAGAAGGCAGAATATGGCGTATGGTGCATATGCAAAGGTGGAAATTCCCAATACTTTAGCCTGAGTGGCACCGCATGTATTCCAGGGCACTAGGACGGAGGTAACCGTTCCTGTGTCTTCCAGGGTTCGGCTTAATAATTCCGGGCGGTAACCGCGCTTTTTGTAAGTGCCTGCGAACATCCTTCCGGGTACAGCAATGGCCATATACTGATCGGAGGCAGTAAGGTTGAAGAATATGCAAGTTACAGCTGTGGACGCCACCAGCGATCCTGTAGAGTGTGCAAACCGTATGATGCGCTCAGCAATCACTTCCAGCATGCCACAGGATTCCATTACTCCTCCAAAAACCATGGCACAAATGATCAGCCAGATGGTGTTCATCATACCTGCCATACCTCCGCTTGAAAGGAGGTCGGTAATCATTGCGTTGTCTGTGCTGATGGTTGTGTCGGTTGACATCGCTTTCATCAGTGCCATTCCCGCTGACTTGAGATAATTGTCGCTGATACCGGAGATCTGGTTTACGATGGAAGGCTGAAGCATAATTGCAAAAGCGCCACCCAGCAGCGAGCCTACAATCAGTGCGGGTATTGCCGGAGTTTTTCGTACGATCATGAAAATCACAAGACACGGTACAATGAATAAAACAGGACTCAGATTGAAAGTGCTTTCAAGGACTCTGATAACCTCTTCAGAGCCACCTGCAACCGGGTTGGTGTCCAGCATGAATCCTGCAGCAAGAAAAACAATAAGTGTGATAACCAGGGAGGGGACAGTAGTCTGAACCATGTAACGCACATGCGTAAAGAGATCTGTTCCTGCCATGGCAGGGGCGAGGTTTGTTGTGTCGCTCAGTGGTGACATTTTATCGCCGAAGTAAGATCCGGAAATGATGGCACCGGCGATCCATCCTTCATGGATTCCAAGTGCTTTTCCGATTCCGAGCAAAGCAATACCAACTGTTGCAACCGTGCTCCATGAGCTCCCGGTGGCGATTGAGACGATTGCGCAGACAATACAGGTGGCGAACAGAAAGATTGTCGGATTGAGCACTTTCAGACCGTAGTAGATCATGGCGGGAACGATGCCGCTCATCAGCCATGTTCCGGACAGCGAACCGATCACCATCAGAATCAGCATGGCGCCCATTGCGGAGCCAATGCTGCGGACCATACTTTGTTCTATTTCTTTCCATTTTTTACCCAGCCTCCAGGCGATGAGACCGGCAATAAATGCAGAGAGCACCAGTGCAATCTGATTAGGTCCTCCTGTGGCATCGGAACCGAAAACCAAGACATTAGAGCCCAGCAGCGTAATGAGGATAAAGATGGGGACAAGAGCAAGCCCGACAGAAGGTTTCCGGCTTTCGGTCATTTAAAAGCGGTTAAAGTGGTCGGACAAGGTACAAAACACCGCTGATTTTACATACCCTACTTACGCCTGATCCGCTCTTTCTTCAATCTCGAACCGATTTTATTGTTACAGTTCGAGTCTAAACCTTTTCCAAAGCTCCAGCCCTCTCTTTCTCTTTCTGTTTCTCGCTCTTCTACTCCCTCTGTTCCTCTCACTTAATTCCCTGTTTCAACCCAAGTCCGAGTACCGAAGCTGTTCCGGACTTAAGTCCGATTATAAAAACCTGAATTAAAATTCAACTGTAACCAACCTGATAAATATCCGGCGAAACCCCTCCCGGCCCCAAGTCCGGAAGAGCAACAATCGGCTTTATAGCCTGACCAAAGCTCCATCCTCTCTTTCTGTTTCTCTTTCTCTATCTGTTTCTGTATTTGTTTCTCACTCTTTAATTCCTGTTCGAGTTCAAATTCCGGTAGCGAGTAAAAATCCTTTCCCGGACCCTCAGCCTCTCTTTCTCTTTCTGTTTCTCGCTCTGTTTCTCCCTCCGTTACTTCCTCTACTTTTCTTTCCACATTCGATTACTTTTAAAAAGTAATAAATCCTCTTCCAAGCTCTCATCCTCTCTTTCTTCTAACTCGAACTCGCACTAAATTCCCTGTTTCACTCCGAGTCTGAGTACCGAAGCTTTGTAGCCCAGCCAAAGCTCCAGCCCTCTCTTTCTCCTTCTGTTTCTCGCTCTTCTACTCAATCTGTTACTCACTCGTTTTCTATCACTTAATTCCCTGTTTCAGTCCGTCAATCAATGGTCCAAATCTCCCCAAAGCCTTCTCTCTTTCTTCCTACTCGAACTAAAAAAAGATTTGAGAAACTGAAGCAGAAATACAAACAGTAACAGAAAGCGAAGGAGTGTTTTGCAGCCTTTCCAAGCCTTATCTCTTTCTTCAAAATCGAACTATTACTAAATTTCCTCTCCCTCCGCCATCTCTCTATAATTTCGTATTATAGTCTCATGATCCCTCCCTATCTGGTCCGCAAAGCCCGGACTTCCCCCTTCTTTATGTGGCTGTTCAATAAAAGTCTGTCAGCCATGATTCCTTTTAATAAACCGCACGGTTTCAGAGTTCATTCTTTTACTGACTGGACGCTGACGACCGCAATCCCATACCGGAAATCAAATTTCAATCACCTGCGCGGCCTCCATGCCTGCGCACTTGCAACAATCTGTGAAATGACCTCAGGCCTTCTGCTGATCATGAAACTGGATCCAAATAAATATCGGATTATCCTTAAAAAACTTGAGGTGGATTACCACTATCAGGGAAAAATGGATGCTTTCGGCTCCTTTGAAATCTCCGAACAATGGCTCAATGAATTTGTTCTTCAGCCCCTTACTTCATCCGAAGCAATCATTGTTCTTTGTGAGGTGACCATTCATGATACCGCAGGAAATAAACTGACTACCGGAAGAGTCTACTGGCAGATCAAGGAATGGAAAAAAGTTAAAACCAAGGTCTGATGGCGCTAACAAGAATCGTGGCGCTGACCGGCGCCGGGATCAGTGCCGAGAGCGGATTAAAAACCTTCCGCGACAGCGACGGACTCTGGGAGAATCATCGTGTTGAAGATGTCGCCACCCCGCAAGCGTGGAAGAAAAATCAGGATCTTGTTTTGAATTTTTATAACGAACGCCGCCGTGCTGCACGAAAAGCCGTTCCGAACAGAGGTCATCTGGTGCTCGCAGAAATGCAAAATGAATTCGATGTAACCATCATCACCCAGAATGTAGATGACCTTCATGAACGCGCAGGTTCAAAAAATGTGATTCACCTTCATGGAAGTCTGTTCCGGTCAAGAAGTACGGTTGATCGCTCCCTCACATATCCCGTGAATGGCGATGAACTGAACAGGGGTGATCTGTGTGAAAAAGGCTCACAGCTTCGCCCCGATATCGTATGGTTTGGTGAAGCTGTCCCAATGATGGAAATCGCATCTGAAATCGCTGGTCAGGCAGATATTTTTTTAGTTATAGGAACCTCACTCCGTGTTTATCCTG
>JBMTCO010000118.1:0-7763 GCA_049430945.1 Cyclobacteriaceae bacterium | reverse complement strand
GGTGCATCCTTGTAATAACTCAGGATTTCTATTTTAGCGAATTTTCCTTCTCCTGTTTTAATAATAAGGATTTTGCCGGCCGTTGGTATGATGGTTCCGGCTTGAGCATTATAGGTGTACCATCCGTTTCCTGAACCAGTTGGTATTGCAAAGGTACCTTCGCCATCTGTGCTGTAGCCTTCTGCCGGCGCCTCAGCGAGGTTATCAAATATTTCAGAGACTATTTTTGCTCCGCCTGAGCCAATTCTGTTTGTTCCTCCGTTTACAATAATGGTGGTTCCTCTGAAGCCAACGTCCCATTTATTGGTGAGGCTATCACTGTTTGGAACCGCCTGACCGGTGGAGAAGCTGAAAAATTTAAATTTTCCGGTTGTTCCGAGTGGGGTACCTGTATTTGAATAAGAAGTTGCAGGATCTGCGGGAAGATCATAAATGGTTGCAGATGTTATGACACCCGGACCTTCGGTTACAATTTTTGGATCCGGATCATTTTCCTCATCACATGAACTGATCAGCAGTGCTGTCATCAGCATGCTGGTGTAAAGCAAAGAATTTCTCATAGCTTATTTGATTTGGATTTGTTTATTAAAAATTGAATTTCCATGCTGCCGACAGATAGATAATTCTGCCGGGCAGATTGGGGATAAAAATGGGTTCACGGTGATTAAACAGATTGTCTATGCCGACCTGTAATCTGAGTCCTGAATTAAGTTCTCTGGCTACAGAAATATTTGACAATACATATCCTTTAACAAAACGATCATACCTGTCCAGAATACCATTTGAATTTATGTCAGACGCGGGGATGGTTTCTCCCTGGATGTTGCCGCGGATGTCGCCGACGCCAAACTTACTTCTCCAGATTAATCGTACAGAGCCTTCCCATTTCTCCTTGTTGTGGAAAAAAAATTTCAGGTTACCTGAATGCCTGCTTCTGTTCTGGAGGCCGAAGTAGTCCCCTGCGCCAAGCCTTGCGGTAGTGAGTGTCTCAGGATCTCGGTAAAAGTATTTACCATTCTTCACATCCCTGTATACAGCCCTGTCCATTGCAAAAAGTAACTGATGTCCTCCCGACACAGACCAATCGGGGGATAAGTTGAACTGGAATCCGGATTCAATGCCTCTGGTGAAGGCCGTAAAGATGTTGCGGTATGTAAAAATTCCTTGACCGGAAACAGTGGTTGCTACTGCCTGATTTTCAATCAGATTTTTTATTTCATTGTGAAACGCATTTGCAGAAACGCTAAAGCGATCTTTTTTCCACTCAACACCTGCGTTTATAGAAACAGAACTTTCAGCTCTGATTTTCTCCAGGTTATCAGGATTAAAAATGTACGTTTCAATCTGTCCGAGATTTTCAAGTTCTTTCAGTTTTTCTCGGATTACCTCTGTACCCAGCACAGAATAGCCACCTGCTGCAGAGTTGGTGAAATTGAAGTACAACTGCCGGAAGTCCGGCGCTTTAAATCCAATACCACCTGAACCCTTCAAAAATAATTGTTCAGACAGCTTATAACTTCCGGAGAGTTTGGGGCTCACCTGTGAACCATAAATGGTATTTAGATCTATTCTGATGCCTGAAATCAGATTGATTTTTTCATTGACCATCCACTCATCCTGCGCAAACCCATAATAGGTGGATTGTGCCCTGGTATTGCGGTCACCATAGCGGCTTGTGTTGACTTGCTCCAGTATTACTCCTGATCCGGCTGTTATGGTATGCTTCAGATTCGGGGCATAAACCACCACCAACTCGGGTCTTAAAAAACTTTGTTTGAAGTCATCCTGATAAAATATATCTCCGCCCGTCTCAAGTTTGAGTTCAGTTTCTGTTTTAAAAGTTGTTGAGTAAAATCTGGCGGTGACCTTAGCCTTATCAGAAACCTTGATATTAAGGGATGGATTAAAACTCAGATCTCTGGTTATTCCACTTCCTGATGTGCGGGTTTTGACGGCACCTGACAAAACCTCAAATCCGAATCTTTGGGTTTCATCGAAAATACGTGAAGTCACATTCAAATCAACTGAAGGAGAAATTTTCCAGTTTAACTTTGGCTGGAAAGTGAAATTTGAGAAAGGCGAAACAGTTTTCCCAAAGTTTCTGGGACTCAGATCGTAACCTGCTGTTTCATAACGGTTACCAAAAAGAGAAAATCTTATCTTCTCACCGCTTTTGGAAATATTTCCTGAAAAATCTGAGGTCCTGTTTGTACCATACCTGAAGCTCAGATTTCCACTCGATAATGATGATTGATCGGTTATAATGTTAACAACACCAGCCAGAGCCTCTGATCCGTAAAGGCTGGAGGAGGGACCTTTCACAATTTCAATTCTTCGGATGTTACCTGTAGTGACCCTGCTGAGTTCCAGCGACCCGGTGTACCGCCCGATAAGTGGTTCACCATCAATCAGGATAAGTGTATAATCAGGGTTGAAGCCTTGCAGCTGAAGGCCATTGCCCTGTGCATTGATTTGTGGCACAACAACCAAACCGGTTTGCTCGGCAAGTGCATCCTGTAATCTGACTGACCCCATGGTTTTGATTGCTGCTGCTTCTATAATCTGAACCGGCATAGGTATGCCATCGAGACTTCTTTCATTTCGGGTTGCTGTAACCACAACAGTCTCCAGGTTAATTGCACGCAGGGTGTCCTCCTGTACTTGGGAAAAAGCCCCATAGACGGATAATATTATGGCGAGTGCAGTTTTCAATCGGCGGCAAAAGTGCCTTCTTCCTGGAATAAAAAATACCCATTCAGGTATAAAAAATGCCGGCTACCTGTTAAACATAAATTTTATCCTTTGAGCGTTATTTTTTTTAATAATCTGAAAAATTATCATTTTTGGGCATATATGATAATTGAAGAAAATGTCAGGAGACAGGGTGATAAAATGAAAAATACCCTTTACGGGTTGCATACTCCAAGATTTTCAAAGGACGAAACGGAGCTTTTTACGGTTGAAAATGAGGGTTCTGAGGCAGCCTCCGGAGATAGTGTTCTGAAGGCCGGCATTATCCACTTCTATTTTTGTATTTCCGGCCAGGCGAATTTTGCCTTTGGCCCCCATTACTCTAGAGATATCAGGGAGGATTTTAATTATTTCTTTTATAATCCTGACATGGATTTGCCATTCAGACTCACCCTGATACCCGGTACCAGAATGGTTTATCTGTCGGTGAGCATCGGAGTATTACATCAATTATTTGTTGACGAGCCTCATGGTCTTCCTATTCTTTCCGCAGATAATGCAGGCCGGAAATTTTATGATGAGCGCAGCATTCCGCCGGTATTGAAAGTAGTCCTTAATTCCGTATTCTCAGTTCCGGTAAGCGATTCTGCCGCAAAAATTTATTATCAAGCTAAAGCATTGGAAATACTCAGTCTTTATTTTTCCAATCGTGTCCCTGACATGGAGAATTGTCCGTTTCTGAATGATGAAGACACAGTCAGGAAGATAAAAAATGCCAAAGAACTACTTATCAAACGTGCCGACAATCCCCCCGGTTTAAAGGAACTCGCAAAACTTTCAGGTCTTAATGAATTTCAACTTAAGGTCGGATTCAAAGAGGTTTATGGCAACACGGTTTACGGGTATCTGCTTGATCATAAAATGGATCACGCACGTGTGCTCCTTGATTCGGGTCAGTATCAAGTAAATGAGGTTGCTTATAAAATAGGGTATTCCAATCCGAGTCATTTTATTGCTGCATTCCGTAAAAAATTCGGAATAACGCCAAAGAAATATCTGATGAACCGGTAATTTTTATGCAATGGCTGGAATTGTTAAATGATTCATTAAAAATGTCAGATGATTTTCCTGATGTTTTAATTGAAACTGAGCGCCAGACGGTGGTCATGGAGCGAAGCCAGATTTACATCAATTGTCATTTTAAAAACGGGCCTGCTGAGTCCGGTATACGGATATGGAAGACTACTTATGTGATTGATACTGTAACAGGGATCCGAGGGGAATTGCTCCATGCAGAGAATATTACCTATGCACCTCAGTGGACGTGGCTTTCCCCGAATAAGGCACATTCATTCCTTTTGATTTTTGCAGGCTTACCGTCTTCCTGTGTCAGTTTTGATCTTGTTGAAGACATTGGTGAACCAAATGGATTTTATGTAGGCGGAATTCTGCGGAACCGCACTGATGTTTATCATGTGAACTTAGGCGGCTGAATTAGCGCAATCTGATATTCAGTTCCTTCATTTGCTCTTCACTGATGGTTGATGGTGTATCAATCATTGTGTCTCTGCCTGCATTATTTTTCGGGAATGCAATAAAATCCCTGATGGATTCAGCTCCTCCGAACAATGAACACAGCCTGTCGAAGCCAAAGGCAATACCTCCATGGGGTGGTGCTCCGAATTCAAATGCTTCCATCAGAAACCCGAATTGCTTTCTGGCCTCCTCCTCAGAAAAGCCCAGTTTAGAGAATATCAATTGTTGAGTGGGGCGGTCATGGATTCGGATCGAACCGCCACCTATTTCAGTTCCGTTCAGCACCATGTCATAGGCATTTGCTCTTACCTTTTCGGGGTCTGAATCAAGCAATCCAATATCCTCCGGTTTTGGAGAGGTAAACGGATGGTGCATGGCATGATAGCGCCCTGCTTCTTCATTCCATTCAAGGAGGGGAAAGTCTATAACCCAAAGGGGGGCATACTCATCCTTTTTACGGAGTCCGAGTAAATTCCCAACGTGGAGCCTCAACTCTCCCAGTGCCTTCAGTGTATTATCTGTTTCACCTGCAAGGATCAGCAGCAGGTCTCCGCCTTCAGCATCAAAGGATGCTGCAATATTCCGTAGATCGTCCGGAGTATAAAATTTATCAACCGATGATTTGATTGTACCATCCTGCTCAAGTTTTATCCATACCAGACCTTTTGCTCCTATCTGAGGTTTTTTTACAAAATCCGTTAGCTCATCAATTTGCTTTCTTGTGTAAACGGCACAACCCTTTGCACAAATTCCAATCACTTTTTCTGCACTGTCAAAGACTGCAAAGTTTTTACCCTGCACCAGTCCGGTAATTTCCCTGAAGGTCATCCCGAATCTTATATCAGGTTTGTCGGAGCCATAATTTTTCATGGCTTCGTCATAAGTCATTCTTGGAACAGATGGGATATCAATTCCCTTGACAGTTTTAAATAAATGCCTTACAAGGCCTTCAAATGTATTCAGTATGTCCTCCTGTGTGATGAACGACATCTCACAGTCTATTTGTGTAAACTCCGGTTGTCTGTCCGCCCTGAGGTCTTCGTCCCGGAAGCATTTTACAATCTGGTAATATCGGTCAAATCCGGAGACCATCAGAAGCTGCTTAAAGGTCTGCGGGGACTGTGGCAATGCATAAAACTCTCCCGGGTTCATACGTGAGGGCACTACAAAGTCACGGGCCCCCTCAGGGGTAGATTTAATCAACACAGGGGTTTCCACTTCAATGAAACCAAGACTGTCCAGATAGTTTCTGGTCTGACCCGCAACCTTGTGTCGCAGCATCAGGTTTTCCCGTACAACTTTCCGGCGTAAATCCAGGTATCGGTATTTCATCCTGAGATCGTCACCGCCATCGGTCTGGTCTTCGATGGTAAACGGAGGAGTTTTTGATGGATTTAAAATCTGAATTTGTGTAAGCCGGACTTCAATATCTCCGGTAATCATTTTATCATTTCTTGATACACGCTCTGCAACTTTTCCTGTGGCTGAAATCACGAACTCGCGACCAAGAGTTCTTGCCTTTGAAATCAGTTCATCGGTTTCCACACCCTCCTCAAGAAAAAGCTGGGTAATACCATACCGGTCTCTTAAGTCAATCCACAACAGGGCCCCTTTATCTCGGATTCGCTGTACCCAACCCGTCAGGGTTACTGTTTTTCCTCTATCCTGAATTCTAAGTTCGCCGCAATGGTGGGTCCGTAACATTTGAATTGGTTAATTTAGGCGGCAAAAATAATAAACCTTAGGCATTTGCCGTATTGTACTGATATACCCTAAAATGGTTCAAATGATAAAGACCCTATTTCTGACCATGGTTGCTTTTTTACTGACGGCTTCAGAACCCGGTAAGTGGGTTAAGACCAAAATCAGCCCGGATATTACCGTAATGCTGCCGGGACAATTCTCCGCCATGACTCCTGAGGATCTGATCCAGCGATATCCTTCTGTGCGCACTCCGCTCGGTGCTTATACAGATCCGGACAGGCTGGCTGATTTCAGTGTAAATATTTCGGCAACCCGTTGGCCGGACGGTAACATTGATTTTGCAAAATCCTTTTTCAAGTCTTCCGTCTTAAATATGTACGACCGTGTGGACATGATCGGGGAGGGGATTATCGAATTGAACAAAAAGAAATTCATTTTCTTTGAGTTCAGATCAAGGCTTAATTCCTCAAGGCAGGATATTTCCACTCAGGATGCATTGGTTCGTTATACTTACATAATGTATCTGGTGGAGCCGGAAAGAACGCTGGTATTTTCCTTTTCCTGCACGAAGGATGTTGAAGAAGTATGGCAACCTGTTGCACAGGAGATAATGAAAACGGTGAGAGTGAAATGACAGTTTTGTCACACGAACATTTCATGGTGGAAGCCTTAAAGGAGGCGCGAAAGGCCTTTGATGCCGGCGAAGTTCCTGTAGGTGCTGTCATGATATGTGAAAACAGAATTATCGGAAGGGGATACAATCAGACGGAGCGATTAAAGGATGCCACGGCGCATGCTGAAATGATTGCCGTTACGTCAGCCACTTCTGCACTTGGGGGGAAGTACCTTGCAGGATGCACGCTTTATGTTACCCTTGAGCCCTGCGTGATGTGTGCAGGTGCCCTGAACTGGTCTCAGCTCCCAAAACTTGTATATGGTGCTTCAGATGTTCAACGTGGTTATAGCGTGACAGGGGTCCCTCTGCTTCATCCGAAGACAGAGGTTATAAAGGATGTGTTGGCTGCTGATTGTGCTGAGTTAATCCGGGCGTTTTTTAAAAAGATAAGGTGATATCTGTCGGGCTAGTCAGTAGATTTTGGTCGTGTAATTCTGACCGCTGTTTTATCCGCCCAGGCTTCTATGGCTTTTCTTTCAGCATAGGACAGGGTGCCATCCGGGCGGATCTCCATGAACTTCTGATGCGGCATTGCCCCTTTTTCAAGGATATAGATCATGTCGTCCAGCCTTGCAACTTTTTTGGCAAGCGGAAGGAAGTTTATACTGTCAAGATTTAATCTTTTTCTTGCCTCAGGCATCATGGTATTATTACTGTGACAGGGCATACATTTTGATTCAATAATCCATTTTGCCTGCCCGGTGAGCACGACCAGTGTATCTGCCTTTTCAATTTTGTTGAAGTGTTTTTTACTTTTTGATTCAATCATATACGAAATTGAAAGTACTGCTAAATGTGAAGCAAAAAGAAAGAGAGATATTTTATACATTTTTAAGCTTTTTTGGTCTTTTATCAAACCTCGATTTTTTCTGGTCCTCACAAAATGATTTTAATCAATCCACCGAAATTTTAACCGATTTAAGGTTCGCATATAACACGTCAGCTTCGGTGTGTATATTGCATGATTATTCTCATGAAAATTATAAAAGCTGAAATCCTGACCATAGGTGATGAGATCTTGTATGGTCAGATTGTAGATACTAATTCAAGATGGATGGGGGAGAGGCTGGCTGAAGAGGGTATAAGAGTAATCTGGAAAACAACGGTGGGGGATCGTGAAGCCGATATAATGGAGGCTTTTGAACAAGCGCAGAAG
>JBMTCO010000117.1:0-7767 GCA_049430945.1 Cyclobacteriaceae bacterium | reverse complement strand
TTTCCATCAATAGCCAGTCTTCCGTATCATTTTGCAATGCCTGTAATCGAACAGGTTATTATGTCGGGCAGGCCTGTCAATTAAATTTATATCATGACACTTCCTGACATATCCACTTTCATCAGAAACGTACCAGACTTTCCTAAACCCGGGATTCTTTTCAAAGACATTACCCCGCTGCTCCAGGACCCGGTAGCAAGAAAACAGGTTATTGATCTCATACTTCAAAGATTTGAAAAGGAAAATATTCACGCAGTTGCAGGTATTGAAGCCAGAGGATTTTTGTTCGGTGTACCGATCGCAGATGCTTTGGGTGTGCCTTTTATTCCTGTTAGAAAGCAAGGTAAACTACCGTATGATCATATCTCTGAAAGCTATGCACTGGAATACGGCCATGCGACTGTTGAAATTCATAGCGATGCAGTAAAAAGGGATCAGCGCGTACTGATACATGATGATTTGCTTGCTACAGGTGGAACATGCATGGCTGCCGCTGCATTGCTTGAAAAACTTGGTGCTGTGCCGGCAGCTTTTTCTTTTTTAATTAACCTTTCTTTTTTAAGTGGGGCCGAAAAAATCAGAGGCAAATTTCAAGTAAATCCTCATTGGCTTGTTGAATATTAAAAATGGAATATTTACCTGCCTTTCCGCTTCATATTCTCCCCATACCGGGCGAATTGCTGCCACTTCACATTTTTGAACGCAGGTACCGACAGCTTCTTTCGGATGCTGAGGAATCGGATATGGAATTCATCATTTTTCCCGAAGGAAATATCAACCCATTGAAATTGGGTACAATCATTAAGCTGGAACAAATCATAAGAAAATTTGAATCAGGAGAATCAGACATTATTGTAAGAGCAATTGATTTCTGCATTGTCCATGTATTAAATCCATTCTACAGACAAAAACTTTATCCGGGAGCAGAAATTACCCGGAAGGGCTTCGATTCAAAAAAATATCCCGACATCCGTCTGATGCTTGAGTATACAGAATGGCAGCAACAAATCAGGAAGCCCCGGATAAGCAATAATATATCGGTTTACACCATAGCAAATGCACTTCAGCTTTCCCTGAAGGAAAGAATAAAATTTGCCGGTTTATCAGAAAATCGAAAGCAAAGATTTTTGACAGGTATGATCAGATTTGAAAAGGAAATTCTTCGTGCGGAGGAGCATTCAAAGAGAATTTATCACCTCAACTGACTTTCTGAATTCCGGAAAGGAAGCTGATTGTATCTGTATGATCTGCATAATCCTTCACCCCGGGATATTGTGCCATGCCATGCGGAACCACTGAAGGTGAAATGCTGCCTGTAATGCATTGCAGCTTGTCATTATTTTCTTCGGCCCATTTTACAACTTCTTCCGGGTTTTTATAGAATGCATAATGAATGACTCCGACAGGAGATCCGGGAATGTCTGATTCCCGGAGAAGACAAAAACCTGTATCTGTAAAAGGCTGCAAATCCATAAGCAGTAAGGTTCGCTGGTAGCCATAACTGTTTGCATATTTGTGATGACTCATGACATGATTCATCGAAAAAAGCGCACGTGTTATTTTCTCAAGCGAATATCCCTCCGGCATAAAAATCAATGACACATTCCTGCAACCAAGACCGAAATAACTCAATGCGTCCTCTGCAATACCAGATAGTTCAGTTTCTGTTTCATTGCCGGATATTACTGCAATTGAATTACGGTTTCTTCTAAGCAACAATGGGCGGTTCCTGAAATAATACTCAAAATATCTGGCTGTATTATTACTGCCGGTTGCAATCACTGCATCTGTATTACCAATCTGGTCACAAAAGTGAACCCTTGTTTTCCACAAGGGATTAATTCTGATTAATTCCTGAGATAACAGAGGCATCAATTCAGCATCCTGAGTACTGAGCTTTGCATTTAAAATATTTCCACTGATAAGTACTGATAGAAAATCGTGAAAACCCGCAAGCGGAATATTACCGGCCATGACCACACCAGTGACAACAGGCTTTTCATCCACTAGATCATATGCATTCAGCCAGTCGGTCAGAACCTCCGGATTCAACCATCCTGCAACCCCATTGATGGCACGCTTTACGTTTTCATTTGTAAACCATTGATTTGACAAAAATGCCTTCTCAGCCAGTTTTGATTGCACATCCGGAAGCTTAAGCCATTCCCCCAGAAGTGAAAAATCGTTAATTCTTTCACCTTTTGTCAAACCTGTCATTGTCCTGAATCTTTACTTTATAGCAATTGGTCGGAATTTCCGGACAGTCCGCTCCCAATATTTCTGAATTGCGACGACTATCTTATTTTTGTCGTGAAAATACTGATTCAAAAAGCAAAATGGCTATTAAAATCACTGAGGAGTGCATCAACTGTGGAGCTTGTGAGCCTGAATGTCCGAATACCGCAATTTATGAAGGCGGAAGGGAATGGACCTGGGCAGGAGGAACAGCACTGACTGAGGTGCAGCTGGAGGACGGCTCCAGTCTTAATGCACATGAAAAACAACCACCCGTCTCTCCCGAATTTTATTATATCGTCTCAGGAAAATGTACCGAGTGCACCGGTTTTCATGAGGAGCCCCAGTGTGCTGCTGTTTGCCCTGTGGATTGTTGTGTTCCCGACCCGGATTATGCAGAGTCTAAAGACGAGCTTATGGCCAAGAAAGCCTGGCTTCATAATGAATCTCTTCAGGGTTAATGCATCCTTGCCCTCTTGAGCAGGTAAGCCTCTAAGACGGATTCAAATCCCTTCCGAATATCAGATCGTATAAGATCTATACGAAGTTCGTGACAACGTATTGAAACTTCCCTGTGCAGTTCTATTAATCTTTCACGGATTCCTTCTCTGACTTCTGCGGGATTCAATCTGATTTTTTCTCCGGTTTCAAGGTCCGTAAATTCATGAGGCCGTCCCGCGAATTCAAACTCATCTTCTGTGGCCCCGTCAAAGACGTGAAACAAAAGTACCTCATGCTTATTATGTTTCAGATGCTGCAGTGCTTTGAAAACTTCTGAAAGGTCAGCAGAGGTTTCAAATAAATCAGAGAATATTATAATTAGAGAACGACGGTGCACCTTTTCGGCAATTTCATGAAGAACTGCAGTAGCATTTGTTGTACCTCCTACAGGCATTTCATTGTTACTGTATTGATCCAATACAGCGTATAATTTATCAAGCCCGGTGCGTGTTGATTTTACAGGGGTAAGTGCACGGATTTTGTCATCGAAGGCACAAACTCCTGAAGCATCGCGTTGCCGGTGAAGCAACCAGGCTAAGGCTCCGGCAGACTGAATGCTGAATTTAAGCTTGCCATGGTTCGGAAGTGGATAATGCATACTTTTGGAAACATCCAGGAGCAGCATGCACCGCAAATTTGTCTCCTCCTCAAATTGCTTAGTGAACAAGCGGTCCGTTCTTGCAAAGACCTTCCAGTCTACATGTTTTGTGCTTTGTCCGGGGTTATAAAGTCTGTGCTCAGCAAATTCAACAGAAAAACCATGGTAGGGCGATTTATGCAAGCCTGTAATAAATCCCTCTACCAATTGTCTGGATAGGAATTCAATGCCTCTGACTGGTTTTACTGCCTCTGAACCACTTAATGAATTTGCAGCCATCCCTCAAAAGTAGTGATGTTTGGCCAGCGTTCTGATTTGAATTCAAAAATTGTAGTGAGGTTTGCTCTTTTCAGATTTAGTACTAAATTAGAGATAGTTTTTTCACCTAACCTAAACTATTGACCTGTGGGAGATCACAAAAGTACCAGTAGAGAGGAGATTTATTCGCAAAAAGTGAAGGCCGGCAAGCGAATGTACTTCTTTGATGTTAAAGCAACCCGTAACAATGACTACTACATAACCATCACCGAAAGCAAAAAACGCTTTAGTCAGGATGGGGAAGGCTTTACTTATGAAAAACATAAAATCTTTTTATACAAAGAGGATTTTAACAAATTTCTGGAAGCAATTAATAACATCGTGGGGCACGTAAAAACTGAACTTATGCCAGACGTTGATTTCTCCCAGTTTGATCAGCCCAGAGAAGCAGAAGACGATGGCTTTACCGCTGCCCCTCCCAGATGGGAAGACTGAAACATCGATTTCATGGCTGTCTTTTGTCCTTAGTCTTAAATTTTTTTTATATCCCGGTTTATTTCCGGGATTTTTTATTCTTCAAAAATCTGCTTTGACTTTTGTCATATTTTTCTGTCCATACCAATGAATCCGCTGAAAGACTCAGTTTACACAATGCTTCAAAGGTTTTAATATTGAGCTACTTATGATTTGGCCTTCCGGCTTATTTTCAATTTTCGGATGGAAGGCGGTTTTTAACCTCAAGGGGTATTTTTTTAAGGCAGGGTCTTCCTGTCGTTTTTGATGTTTTAATGCTGCCGAGAAAATCGTCCTCAAGTGGGAAAATAAATTTGAAAAAATGCCATTGGCGTGTACTTTTGTGGCACTTTGATCATAAAACCGCACACCTATTTCTCATGAAGATAAAGTACCGAGTGCATGGACTAAATAAACTGATTATATGGTTTGTTTTTGTCCTTTTAAGTGTTGCAGGCCGGGCTCAGGAAATTTCATCTGAACCTGCTGTAATTAAGGAAGGGGAGTCCCTCTTTAATGCAAATTGTAAATCTTGTCACGCGGTCAAGCGCAAGCTGGTAGGTCCTGCTCTTGCGGACGTGGAGAACAGGACGCCATCCATTCAATGGCTCAAGGAATGGATAAGAAACCCTGCCAAGGTGATAGCAAGCGGCGATGAATACGCCAATAAAATTTATAACGAATATCAGAAGGCCCAGATGACGGCCTTTACGAATTTTAAGGATGACCAGATCATGGCCATCCTTGCCTATGTAAAAGCGGAAGCCAATAAGGTGGATGCCCCTGCTCCGGGTACAGAGGCTGTTAAAACCTCAGATCAGCCTGCAATCCCAACTGCCTATCTTAACGTAATCATGATCGGTATGATCGTGATACTCGTTTTACTTCTGATTATACTTGGATTCATCGTTTCAGCTCTCAAGAAGTTTATCGATCAGCGGGATTTGTCTGAAGAAGAAAGAGAGGTCGTTCATTCTCCTATTACCCTCTCATCCTCTCTTCAAAGCCCGGCATTTTTATTCATTGTTGTTTTCCTGGTCGCTTCAATTGGTTTTAAAACCGTAATTGATGGACTATATACTATAGGCGTTCAGCAAAACTATGAACCCCGTCAGCCAATAGCCTTTTCCCATAAGGTTCATGCAGGGCAATACGAAATTGAGTGTAAATACTGCCATACAGGTGCAGCAAAAGGAAAAAGCGCTAACATTCCTTCTGCCAATGTCTGTATGAACTGCCATTCTCAGATTAAGGCAGGAACCATCACCGGAGAAGGCGAAATCGCCAAGATTTATGCTGCAGTTGAAAACAACAAACCAATCGAGTGGGTAAGAATTCACAATCTGCCTGATCTGGCGTATTTCAATCATGCTCAGCACGTTACTGTGGGAGGTATTGAATGTCAGACTTGTCATGGGCCAATTCAGGAAATGGATGTTGTCAAACAATATTCCCTGTTAACCATGGGCTGGTGCATTGACTGCCATCGGAAAACCGATGTCAATACCAAGGGAAATGCCTACTACGACAACCTTGTTGAATTACATTCAAAGTCCTCCAAAGGCAACATGAAGGTTGAAGATATAGGAGGACTTGAGTGTGCTAAATGCCATTATTGATAAGACTTTTACCGGAACCTAAAAGAACAACGCTATTATGAGCGAGAAAAAGAAGATTTACTGGAAAGGCCTGGAACAACTTAAAAATGATCCCGCATTCGTACAGCATGCGCATCAGGAATTTGCATCCTCAGATCCTGCCGATGACAATGGGCACTCCAGAAGGGATTTCCTTAAAATGATGGGCTTTGGAATTTCGGCGGCTACGCTCGCAGCATGTGAAGCTCCTGTCAGAAAAGCAATTCCGTATGTTAATAAGCCTGTCGATGTAGACCCAAGCATCGCCAACTATTACGCAAGCTCCTATATAAATGGCGGTGATTATTGCAGCGTTGTAGTAAAAACGCGTGAAGGTCGCCCCATCAAAATTGAAGGAAATGCATTGTCTCCCGTAACAATGGGTGGTACCAGTGCACAGGTTGAAGCAAGTGTACTCTCTCTTTATGATGATTACAGATTGCGTAAGCCTAAATCAGCAGGTCAGCCTGCTTTTTGGGAGGATGTTGACAAGCAGGTAATCGAAAAACTTAATGCCATCTCTTCCAAAGGGGGACAAATTGCAGTCGTGAGTAATACAGTAATCAGTCCTTCAACTCAGGCAACGATTGATACTTTGACTTCTGCTTATTCCGGTACCCGTCACATTCAGTATGACCAGAACTCTGCCTTCGGGGTAGCTCTGGCAAACGCTGATTCATTCGGAAGTGCATTTATCCCTTCCTATGATTTCTCAAAAGCTAAGGTTATCGTTTCCATTGGCTGCGATTTCCTTGGTTCCTGGCATTCATCCATAGAAGCTGCCCGACAGTTTGCTCAGACCAGGCAGCTTGGAAATGGAAAAAAGGATATGTCCCGCCACTATCAGTTTGAATCCAACCTGTCGCTGACCGGTGCAAATGCTGATTATCGTACTGCAATTCGTCCTTCAGACGAGGGAACGGTGGCAGCGCAGTTGCTGAATCTGGTAGCTTCCCAATTTGGTAGCACTGCTGTCGTGGCAGGTGATGGGGCATTTAAAAATCTTGAAAAGGCTGCTGAAGACCTGATCGCAGCAAGGGGAGAGTCTTTAGTTGTTGCAGGATCCAACGATAAGTCAATACAAATCCTTGTTAATGCCATCAATTTCTGGTTAGGAAATTATGGCAAGACCATTCTGACCAATCGTCCTGTGAATTACAGAAAGGGCAATGACACTCAGATGGCCGAATTTGTAACTGATCTTGAAGCAGGTAAAATTAAGGCAGTTATTTTCTATAACTGTAACCCGGTTTATGATCATCCGATGGGAGCAAAAATTGCCGCATCCCTCAAAAACACTGAGCTGTCTGTTTCCACTTCTTCAACGGAGGATGAAACAGCTTCACTCTGCGGAATCATTGCCCCTGATCATCATTACCTTGAATCATGGAACGATGCTGAGCCCAAGATGGGATCATTCAGCCTTTCTCAGCCCGCAATCACTCCAATATTTGTGACACGGCAGGCTCAGGTAAGCTTCCTCACATGGGCAGGTCAGCCCGGAGCAGACTACTTTAATGTGGTTAAATCCAACTGGAAAAAGTGGTTTTACTCAGGCTCCGGAGCAGTCGATTTCCAGATGTTCTGGGATAAGTGCCTGTACGATGGTTTCTATGAACTGTCTGCAGGTAATTCTACAGTTGCTGACTTCAAAGCAGATGTTTCTGCTGCAGCCTCTCAAATTGCATCAAATTATAAATCCGGTAATGGGTTGCAGATTGCGGTCTATGAAAGCTTTGGTGTAGGAAATGGCTCTCAGGCCAACAACCCGCTGCTTCAGGAATTGCCTGATCCCATCACCAAAGTGGTTTGGGATCACCCGATTACCATCTCAGTTAAGGATGCTGCTCAGCTTGGTTTTACCAACGACGGAGAAAGCAATACCCAGCTTGGTGAGCTGTCCGCTCCCGGCTTTGGTCCGGTAAAGGTGCCGGTGCTCATTCAGCCGGGTCAGGCAGTTGGATCAATAGGTATTGCTGTGGGATACGGACGCACAAAAGTCGGACGCGTGGCGCAAAACCTGGG
>JBMTCO010000116.1:0-7810 GCA_049430945.1 Cyclobacteriaceae bacterium | reverse complement strand
GGAAGTCCTGCTGTTAATGATCAGAGGTTATCCATCCGGGGAGTGAAAGTTTCAGAGTATCTCCGAAAGTTAAGAATCGTGATTGATAATTTGCGTCAGTATTATCTGCATGAACTGAACCTCTCAGGCATTCGTTCCGAAGATGGGCTGCCATTGCTTCATCCTACGGCATACTATACGCTCAATAACATTGCCGATGGCGTGAAACTGAGTGACCAGGAGATTAAAGGAAAAAAATCAGCACCAATTAAGCCTGTGTCTTCGGGCAAGAAAACTGCTGCTGCAGCTCCTGCAGGCCCTGTTTCATACGCAGAGATTGAACCTTTGCTTGTTAAAAACACCTGCACGGCCTGCCACAATGTTTCAAAACGGCAGGTTGGCCCTGCGTTCACGGATATCGCAAAAAGAAAATATTCTGTCGAGCAGATTTTGGATTTGATTTATAATCCGCAGCCTAAGAACTGGCCTGAGTATGCCACCCCAATGGCAGCCATGCCGAATGTTCCAAAAGCGGAGGCCAGAAAGATTGCAGGCTGGATAACCGGGCTGACCGCAGGTAACCCCTGATGGACTAAAAAAACCTTTTTTCCTTACTCTTTTAATCCTTTGTTGATTTTCAGGTCAGCTGACAAAATCGCTGCCCGGATGCATCCTTTTTGAGGATCAGTTATCCTAAATATGGCTAAATTTGGGGTTCTTTCCTCAGCACCTTGATCAACAGAGATACCATTGAAGAAATCCGTAACCACATTGATATTGTGGATGTGGTGAGTGATTTTATAACGCTGAAAAAGGCCGGTCAGAATTACCGGGCGCTGAGTCCATTCAACAATGAAAAAACACCCTCCTTTTACGTAGTACCTTCAAAGGGTATTTTCAAGGATTTCAGCAGTGGCAAGGGCGGAGACGCCATCACCTTTGTAATGGAACATGAAGGTCTCAGCTACCCTGAGGCTTTGCGGTATCTGGCAAAAAAATACAACGTAGAAATCAAGGAGGAAGCAGGTCAGCCTCAGGAAAAGGAGGAATCCTCTCTTAAGGAATCACTTTATCTGGTTATGGGATTTGCCCGTGATCATTTTCGCCGGAATCTTCTTCAAACAGATGAAGGCAAAGGGATAGGTCTCAGTTATTTCAGGGAGCGCGGATTCAACGATCGCATTATTGATAAGTTTGAACTTGGATATGCCATTGACTCATGGGATGACCTGACCAATACTGCACTTGATAAAGGTTATAGCCTTGAAGTGCTTGATAAATCAGGTCTCAGGGTAGTTCCTGAAAAGGAGAAAAAAGGATACGATCGCTTCAGAGGAAGAGTCACATTCCCGGTTCACAATCTCTCCGGAAGAGTAATTGCTTTCGGGGCCCGTATTCTGGCCAAGGATAAGACCAAGGAACAGGCAAAATATATCAACAGTCCTGAAACTGAGATATATCATAAGAGCAAAGTCCTTTATGGTATCTACCAGGCAAAAAATGCAATTCGTCAGGCCGATCAATGTTACCTGGTGGAAGGTTACACAGATGTGATATCCATGCATCAGGCCGGAGTGGAGAATGTTGTGGCTGCTTCCGGAACTGCACTTACCGAGGAACAGGTTAAACTCATACGGCGCTTTACAGACAATGTAACAGTTGTTTTTGACGGAGATGATGCAGGAATCCGGGCTGCAATCCGAGGGATAGATTTGTTGCTGTCAGGCGGACTGAATGTAAGGGTATTGCTGTTGCCGGATGGCCATGACCCTGACAGTTTCAGTAAATCCACAGGAACGGCTGCTCTTTTACAATACCTGAAGGAGCAATCAAAGGATTTTATTTCATTCAAGGCAGGCCTTCAGGTCCGGGACGCAGGTACTGATCCTGTTAAAAGAGCAGAATCCATCCGCACCATCGTTCAGAGTATTTCGCTGATACCTGATAGTCTTAAGCGGATGGTTTACATCCAGGAGACAGCGAGAATGATGGGTCTTGGAGAAGGAGTGCTTCTGGCTGAATTGAATAAGGTGCTTATCAGGGAGCGCCGTGACCGTGGCCGCAATGAGCAGCCTGATCCTGAAGTTTTTGAGCTATCACCTGATTCAGTGCAAAAAGAAGAAGCACTGTTAACAGGTAAGCAGGATCCGGAAAGAATGGTGCATGAACAGGAGCGTGAAACTCTTCGCCTCTTACTTAACTATGCTGAAGAAGCCATCGATGAAACAAGTCTTGCTGATTTTCTGATTCATGAACTGGAGGATGTACAATTTTCCAATCCAACCTACAGCATGATCTACTCGACTATTTGCTCAGGCTGGATGGAAGGTAAAAAAGTAAGCAGTTCCTACCTTCTTGAAAACAGCACACCTGAAGTCAGCGAAGCAGTGACAGGACTGGTGACCAGAAAATATGAGGTCAGTGATAACTGGGATAAAAAATATCATATTTACATTCCCAAAGACAGGGATGTATTGAATTCACTCGCCTTGGGAAACGTAAACCGACTGAAGTTCAGACTTATCCAGCGAATGCTTAGGGAAAATTTGTTCAAAATCGGAGAGGCTGAAAAATCAGGTTTAACGGATCAGCTCGAGGAGTGTCTGATCAGGCATCAGCAACTTAAGGAAGCAGAAAAAGAACTGGCAGGGGAACTTGGAATTGTAGTTGCAGGTTAAATAATCATGAAAAAAACTAAAAAGGCAAACGCAGGATTTAAGCTTAATACCATCACTGAGGCCATTGAGGAAATCCGCAATGGCCGTGTCATCATTGTTGTGGACGATGACGACCGGGAAAATGAAGGTGATTTTGTCTGTGCTGCCGAATGCATCACGCCTGAGATTGTAAATTTTATGGCGACGCATGGCAGAGGACTTATCTGTGCACCTCTTGCTGAGGAGCGTTGTGATGAACTGGGGCTTCCACTGATGGTTGGCAAAAACACTGCGATTTATGAAACTCCGTTCACGGTGTCGGTAGATCTGATCGGGCATGGTTGTACCACGGGCATCAGTGCACATGACCGCTTCAAGACCATCAAAGCACTTACTGATCCTGATACCAAGCCCGAAGAACTTGGACGCCCGGGGCATATATTTCCGCTACGTGCAAAAAAAGAGGGAGTCCTTCGGAGAGCAGGACATACAGAAGCAGCCATTGATTTTGCAAGACTTGCGGGTTTCAGGCCTGCAGGTGTTCTGGTTGAAATCATGAATGCCGATGGAACGATGGCCAGGCTCCCTGACCTGGTTAAGGTCGCGCGCCGTTTTAAACTTAAGCTGGTATCCATCAGAGATCTTATCGCCTATCGGATGGCTCAGGAAAGTCAGGTCGTTAAACAAGTGGAAGTAAAGATGCCAACTGAGTTTGGAGATTTCAGAATGGTGGCCTATCAGCAGGCAATCTCAGGTGACACCCATCTTGCATTGATAAAAGGTAAATGGAAACCCGGTGAGCCTGTGCTTGTGCGCGTACATTCATCTTGCGTAACTGGCGATATCTTTGGATCCTGCCGTTGTGATTGTGGTCCTCAATTACATGCAGCGATGCGGCTAGTGGATATGGAGGGCAAAGGTGTTGTTTTATATATGAAGCAGGAGGGACGCGGAATCGGACTGCTTAATAAACTGAAAGCGTACAAACTTCAGGAGCAAGGCCTGGATACGGTAGAAGCCAACCTTCAGCTTGGATTTGAAATGGATCCGAGAGATTATGGTACCGGAGCACAGATTCTGCATGATCTGGGGATTTCCAAAATTCGACTTATTACAAACAATCCGAAAAAGCGGGTTGGACTGATGGGCTACGGACTTGAAATCGTGGATAATGTTCCTATTGAAATTCCGCCTAATCCGCACAATGAAAAATATCTAATGACCAAACGGGATAAACTGGGACATCAGATTCTGCACACACAAACAAAAAAGAAACAAAAGGCAAAAAAATAATTTAACGCCTGATGAGTATAAAATCTTCAATGAGAATCTTTTTGATGGCGATGATGCCTTTATTTCTGTGCCAGGATCTGATGGCTCAGCAATTTCCTTTTGAGTTCTGGCATGAAGGAAGAGCAATACTGGAGTCAGGAGATACACTGAAAGGGAAAATAAAATACGATCCACAGAATGATCTTATTCAGCTGGAACGTAATTCAAAATTTGAAACCCTGACCAGCCGTAAGATTATTTTCTACGAGATATTCGACGCTCAGCAAAATAACTACAGGCAGTTTTTCGCTTTGCCGTACTCACCTTCCGGGGGATATAAAACGCCGTCTTTTTTTGAATTGCTTGCAGAAGGAAAAATAACCTTGCTATGTAAAGAATCAGTCGAGTACCGGTCCTCAAATGCCGGATTTTATTATGGCAGTGTTTCGCGTCTTGTGCTGGTTTACAAATATTTTTTATTGAAAGAGGATGGAACAATTGAGCGGGTAAATGGTGCGAAGAACGATTTTATTGATATGATGGGTTCGCGTGCTGAAGAAGTCAGAAAATATATGAAGGCCAACCGACTGGGTCTTGAGCGCAAGGAAGAAATAGGCAGAGTGATCAGTTATTACAATTCTTTACACCGAAAATGACAGAAAAAAAACCTCTTATACTGGTTACCAATGACGATGGCATCACTTCAAGGGGAATTGCTACGCTCGTGGGACTGATGCGGCAGCTTGGGGATGTCATTGTTGTGGCTCCTGATAGTCCGCAGTCCGGTATGGGACATGCCATAACGGTAGGAGATACCCTCCGTCTGGAAGAGACAGGAAATTTTGGAGATATCAAGTCCTGGGCGTGCTCAGGTACACCTGCAGATTGTGTGAAAATTGCTCGCCACTTTGTGCTTAAGGATCAGCGTCAGCCTGATCTCGTAGTAAGTGGCATCAATCATGGAAGCAATACTTCTATCAGCGTGCTCTATTCCGGAACCATGTCGGCTGCGATAGAGGCTGCTATTGAAGGCGCACCGGCCATAGGATTTTCGCTCTGCGATTTTTCTTCCAATGCAGACTTCAGTCATGTTGAGCAACCTTTGCTTAAAATTGCCCGTAAAGTGCTTGAAAAAGGTATGCCCGAAGGTGTGGCGCTGAATGTAAATTTTCCGCCGAAGCGGAACGAAAACATAAAAGGAATAAAGGTCTGCCGTCAGGCCAATGCAAAGTGGATTGAAGATTTTGATCAGCGCTATGATCCCAATGGCCGCCGTTATTTCTGGATGGCCGGGAACTTCGTAAATTTTGATAAAGGGGAAGACAATGATGAGTGGGCGATTGCAAACAATTATGTTTCAGTAGTGCCTTGTCAGTTCGATCTCACCGCCCACCACGCCATCCGTTCCCTGAATGATCACTGGGGAGATACCCTCACCTGAACAAATCCATGATGAAGCTATTCTTTTCAATTCTCCTGAATGCCGGTATTATTTTTTCCGGGTTTGCTCAGACCGGAACAGTTATCGGCCGCGTGATAGATACCGAAACACTGGAAGGACTGCCCAATGCAAACGTATTTATCGATCAGACAACTTTTGGTGTTGCGGCTGACATTGATGGTAATTTTGTATTTAAAAATATTCCGACCGGCAATGCTATCCTAGTTTTTTCATTTGTAGGATATAAGCCTTACCAGCGTTCCGTAAATATTGAGGAGGGAAAAACTTCTGAATTTGTAGTTCGAATGATTCCTGAAAAAGAAGTGCTTGCAGAGGTGGAGGTTAAGGCCGAGAAGGATAAAAAGTGGGAGGCTGACCTAAGAAAATTTCAGCGTCATTTTTTGGGTGACGATCGCATTGGCACAAAATGCTCTATAGAAAATCCATGGGTACTTGAATTTTCTCAGGAAAGTCAGACAAAAGATTTTCTGGCGGAAGCCTCTCAGCCACTTCAGATTGTAAACAAGGCACTGGGTTATAAAGTAAATTTTCATTTGAAGGAATTCAGGTACTCCGGATATGCCTATCGGATAGCCGGAAATTCTCAGTTCACCGATGATCCCTCTGCTGATCCGAAAGAGGTTCTTCAGCAGATGAAATACCGGATGGAATCATACCTTCTTTCTCAGCGGCATTTTTTCAAGTCTATCCTTGATAATAAAGTCAGAGAAAATGGTTTTAATCTGTATGTGGAAAAACCACAATTTGGCTCAACGCGCACCCAGGTGTTTTCAGTTGAACTTGGAAAAAGTGTTGCACCCTGGACACCACCGCCTGTTGAATTTGTTAGCAAAGGCGTTTACAGAATAAAAGTCCCCGAAAAGCTTGAGATACACCATTTCAATCTTCCCACTGACAGGCGCTATTATAAGGATGTCACTTATGCCATCAGCTGGATGGAAGTCAAAGGTGGGTTTGTACTGGTCAACGACCGGGGAATGCCGCTAAACCCGGGCGTTGTGACAACTTCCGGAGAAATGAACATCGGTAAAGTAGGTCATATGCTGCCACTGAATTTTACCCCGGGGGAAGTTTCCCGTGCTGCAGAATCTGTTAAAATCATTCGTTATGAGCGCCTCAGGGAAAAGGCGTTTGTCTCAACCGATCGTTCTTTTTATTATCCCGGGGAGACCATCAGGCTCAAGGCCTATATGAACTACGGCGCACCTGCGCTGCGTGATTCACTTTCAGCAATTCTTCATGTTGATCTGATCAGTCAGAATAAAAAGACTATTCTTTCAGAAATTATCAGAATAGACAGCGGATTTGCCTTCGGAGGTCTAAAAATTCCGGATTCACTCAAACATCAGGTTTTGTACATCAGAGCCTGGACCAGGTGGATGCGTAATTATGGTACAGGTTCATTTTTTGTTAAGCCCGTTTATCTGCTTGATCCCGATGAGGTTCCCGCAGGAAATAATGAAAACAAATCTGCTACGGCCGGTTTGAAAGTAAGTGTTGACCCTGAACAAAAAAATTCGCTTCGTATCTCTCTGGCAGATTCAATTCGTGGAACCATCCCTGCGCACCTCAGTGTATCTGTTGCAAAAGTATTGAAGGGTACTCCTGTGCCTGAAACAGGTAATATACTTGAGCAGTTCCCGATCGGGAAACCTTTATCTGCCCCGCATTCCACTTTCAATTTCCCAATTGAATATTATCAGCAATATTCAGGTCAGCTCCTGAACTCTTCCAGAAAACCACTGGAAGGATCACTCTCCATGATTATCGGCGACATGGAAGATGTTCGGATGATTATAAGCGAGCCTGACGGAAAAATTTTTGCTGACAGTCTGCTATTTTTTGACTCAGTCAAGGTTGCGGTTCAGGTTAAGAACAAGCGCGGTAAAGTTGATGGGAATGTTGTTTGGCACAGGGAAGAACAGCCTTTTCAGGATTTTCCTGACCAGAAGTTTCTTTTAAATACGCTGCGCGCCGATCAGCCGGTATTTATTTCGTCCTCAAATTCAAGAATGCTAAGGGAAGTCACGGTCACAGAGAAACGTCCTGTAAAGTCAGAGAAAATGCCTTACGGAGAGCCCGATCATGTTATTACCTCCGAGCAGCTTGTTTCAACTCAAACAGGAATGAACCTGCTTAACAGCATGAACGGAAAAGTTCCGGGCATGCAGATTGTAACAACCTTTGATGAGACAGGTACGAAAAGAAAAATTATTATGCGCGGTGGCACCACAACCATCAGAGGTTCGCTGGAGCCTGTTGTGTATATCAACGGTGTGCCTGCAGCCTCAACGGATGGAACTGCGGCCTCTATCCTTGAGCAGATCAATCCAATGGATGTTGACCGTGTGGAAATTATTACCCGTACCAACTCCCTGATGGGTTCACTTGGTGCGAATGGTTTGATAGCAGTCTTTACAAAAATCGGAGTTACACCTGT
>JBMTCO010000115.1:0-7851 GCA_049430945.1 Cyclobacteriaceae bacterium | reverse complement strand
ATATTACGAGTTCTGCTGCAATTATTTCTATCGCAGACACATCTGTTGCATTCCTTTCAGGCCTGATGATTTTCCCTATGATTGCAGCATTGAACGCATATGATGTTTCAGGGCCAAGCCTTATCTTCGTTGTACTGGCAAAAGTTTTTGCCAGTATGGATCCGATGATAGGAAGGATAGTTGGCGGCTCCTTCTTCCTTCTTATTTGCTTCGCCGCTTTAACTTCTACAATTTCACTTCTTGAGGTTCCGGCAGCATTTCTGGTTGACCAGAAGAAGATGAAACGAAGGAATGTGGTGTGGGGCCTGGCTTTGCTGATTTTTGTTCTTGGAATCCCAAGTATGATCAGCCAAGGGATGGTTCCTGTTCTTAATAAGCTGCCATTTTACAAAGACAGGGATTTCCTCTCATTCGTTTCTGACATCTGTGACATCAGCCTTACAATCGGCGGATGTCTTATGTCTGTCTTTATCGCAAAAAAATGGGGAATGGATAATTTTAACAGAGAACTTGCACTAGGCAATGAGGGCTTTAACGGATCATTTGTTAAGGGTTATCTTAACGTAATTATCCGGTATGTGAGCCCGGTATTGCTGAGTATATTATCTGTACTAATCATTATTGAGAAATTTTTTGGTATCGAAGCAATTCTTGGTGGCTAGGATAAAATTAAAAGTCGTGTAATCAGAACTCAATTCTGACTCCCAGGTTTATACCCAGAAATACAAACTCCCGAAGCCAGACCGGGTCAGTACCCTGATCATCACGCTTTTCCATAGCCAGCTCAAAATATTTATTTTGACTTTTATGAAGCATGGGTCTGATCTGAAGCCTGTTGTTAAGGGCAAATACCTGATTTAATCTTTTTAACCTCGCAGTGTTCTCACCTTCCTGACCAATAGCTGTAACTTCTTTGTATATACTTTGTCCCGAAAGACGGGCAAGACGGTCCGGATCCTCAACCTTCATACCCCAGCGCTCCATTTCGGCGGCTATGCGATCCAGTGACTTCGCATTTATTCGCTCACTTGAAAAACAGGATATAAGATCAGCATTCAATACATATTCAAAGGTAGTTCTGTAAGCCTTTGGAATTGGAATTCCATTATTTGAAAGCGCATTGATTAATGGGTAATCCCGATTGTAAGTTCCACGAAGACTTAACTCAAGGTCATGCATGCTCTTGCCTGCAATCTGATCCAAAACCTTCCTCTTTTCATCAGTGAAAAGATGCCAGATGGTATATTGCTGAGCTCCAAAATAACTTCTGAGCAGCTCCATCAAGTCACCAAGTCGGCCATCCTGAAATGCTGTTACAGCACTGGCCTCAAGTGTTGAAAAACCTGAAATGTCCGGATCAATCTGAAGATGACAAATCAGATCATGTTTCCCAAGATAAATTGCTCCAAAGGAGAATAACTTTTCTGACCGTGTAACCAGTGACTTTACTCTTGTAACCCCAAGGACAAGCTTCTGGTCGCCTGCCTCACGGCGATTAAGTGAAACATTGACCGCCTTGTAATTAAACAATGGAAGAATTTCAGGTTCCTCTTCAAATACAGATGCCACAGCGTAGTGAACGCCCACCCGCTGAAGATTGGTTTTATTTGCAAGAATAAGTTTTTTATAAACCTCTCCCGCATTTCCATAGGCTGCAATATTGCTTGGAGCTGCTGCAAGTAAATCAAGAAAAGTTTCCTCAAGATCAACATCACTGAATTGACGCGACAGCTGTACTGCTCTACAGGCATACTGAAGAATTTGAACCGTTTCAATGCCTGAAACTTCATCAAAAAACCAGCCACAACTAGTGTACATCAGCATGGCATGTCGCTGCATTTCCATAAGCCTCAGGGCGCGGTTCACAGAAGCTTCCTTTACCATATGACCTGCAAGGAACTGGTCTACCCGGGCATCATCGCGGTCCAGAACTACATCAACATATTCGTTCCTGGCCTTCCATGGATCTGAAAATACCTCCCTTCCTTCATGGTCAGTAATTTTTTCCAGCTGGTCACGTAACCAGTCCAAAGCTACACGTAATGGTTTACGCCACAATTGATTCCACTCAGGTCGCCCACCGGAATGACAGCCGCAATTTTCTCGCCAGCGCTCAATGCCATGATAACAACTCCAGGAGGTCCGCTCTCTGATTTTAACTTCATCTTTCGGCGGAAATAATGAAAGAAATTCGCTGTAATTGGTAAGCCGAGCTCTCGGATCTTTTTCAATATAATCCAGACAATAAGACAAGGCCATGTCTCCATGATGATGATGGTGGCCATATGTCTCCCCATCGGTTGCAACATGAACAAGCTGGGGACTCTCTATATGTATGTCCAGTTCCGACAAAAGCCTTTCAGCAAAGTTCCGGCCATCATATAGTAATCCATTAAAAGCAATTGACTGCGAGGCATCCCCATCGTAAAAGAAAATGCTAATGGACTTCCCGGAAGGCAATACACATTTCCATGCTTGTTTGGTGTTCAGTGATTGCTCATTTACATCCTGCCAGTTATCCTGTCCTGCCTGCCTGATTGCCGATGCCTGACGCGGAGCAAGAAGGGTAAATTTTATTTCATGTTCGGCAAGCACCTCCAGCGTTTCATTGTCCACAGCAGTCTCAGCAAGCCACATACCCTCCGGTTTACGCTTAAACCTGCGCTCAAAATCACGGATGCCCCAGATTACCTGAGTGACTTTGTCCCTTCTGTTTGCCAAGGGCATTATCATGTGATTGTACACCTGAGCAAGTGCAGAACCATGCCCGTTGAAAAGCTTTAAACTCTCCCGGTCTGCCATAAGAATACCCTCATAGGCCTCTCTGTCATTCACCTCCATCCAGGACAAAAGCGTGGGACCGAAATTGAAGCTCATCCTGGAATAATTATTCTGGATCTTTTTAATGGATCTCTGGTCCGAAGCAAGAATTCTTGAGGAAGCATTTGGCGCATAACATTCTGCTGAAATGCGTTCATTCCAGTCATGATATGGATGTGCAGAATCCTGTAACTCAATTACTTCAAGCCAAGCATTTTCACGGGGCGGCTGATAAAAATGCCCATGCACACACACAAATCGGTTGTTCGCAGTCTTCATAATTAGGTTACTGGCAGTACGTTAAAAAGCACGAAATATAATCAACAGCCACAGCTCAATTAGCAACCTTTTTATAAATGACCATTGCCAGTGGTGGCAATGCTATGGAAACAGACTGTGGCTGGCCATGGAATCCGTAATTAACAGTTTTTACAATGCCGTTGCTTACGCCACTCCCACCATATTCAATTTGATCACTATTGAAAACTTCTTCCCAATCTCCCGAAGCCGGTACACCAATGTGATAACCGTGTCTGACGATAGGAGTAAAATTCATTATCACAAGTAACTGATCCGCCGGGATGTCTGAAAGTCGACGGAAGGCAATAACACTATTCTCACGGTCTGAATAATCAATCCATTCAAATCCTTGAGGCTGAAAAGAGAATTTCCATAAGGCTGGTTCTCGACGGTAAAGTAAATTGAGATCAGCAATAAGTTTAAACATGCCCTTATTCAGATCTCTTTCCATAAGATCCCAGCGTAAACTTTGATCATGATTCCACTCATCATATTGCCCGAATTCTCCTCCCATAAAAATCAGTTTGGTTCCGGGATGGGCAAACATCAGCGAATACAACAACCTTAGATTACCAAACTTTTGCCACTCATCTCCGGGCATTCTTGAAAGTAAACTTCCCTTTCCATGAACAACTTCATCATGAGAAAGTGGCAACATAAAATTTTCTGTAAAGGCGTAGATAATACTAAAAGTGATGTCGTTCTGATGAAATTTCCTGTGAATCGGATCCTTCCTCAAGTACATCAATGTATCATGCATCCAGCCCATCATCCATTTTTGTCCAAAACCAAGTCCACCCATAAAGGTAGGCCTGGATACACCTGGCCACGCTGTCGACTCTTCGGCGATGGTCACTGCATCCGGATAAGCACCATAAATGGCAATGTTTAACTCCCTCAAAAACTGTATCGCCTCCAAATTTTCATTCCCTCCGTGGCGGTTAGGAATCCACTCTCCAGGCCGACGGGAATAATCAAGATAAAGCATTGATGCAACCGCATCAACACGTATACCATCAATATGAAACTTATCCAGCCAAAATAATGCATTGCTGATAAGGAAAGCCCTTACCTCATTCCTTCCATAGTTATAGATATAACTACTCCAGTCCGGATGAAACCCCTGACGGGGGTCTGCATGCTCAAACAAATGCGTTCCGTCAAAGCGAAACAATCCATGCATGTCACCAGGAAAATGAGAAGGAACCCAGTCCAGTATTACTCCAATTCCTTCCTGATGAAAGGCATCTATCAGTGCCATGAGATCCTGTGGACTTCCATATCTGCTGGTAGAAGCATAGTATCCTGTAATCTGATATCCCCAGGAACCAAAAAATGGATGTTCCATCAGCGGAAGAAATTCAACATGGGTGAAGCCCGCCTCTTTAACATAGGGAACTAGTTCAGTAATCATCTCCCGGTAGGTTAATGAACGGTTACCCTGCTCAGGGTTTCTGCGCCAGCTTCCGGCATGAACCTCGTAGACAGACATAGGGCCGGCCTTGCCTGCTCCAAGACGACGCCCCTCCATGAATGAACTGTCGTTCCACGAATAGGTGTGGTCCCAGACTATGGATGCTGTTCTTGGAGCGGTCTCATTATAAAAACCAAAAGGATCTGCCTTCTCAAGGTATTCCTCCTGCTGACTGACAATTGCAAACTTATACGCCTCCCCCTTTCCTATATGCTCAAAAAAACCTTCCCATATTCCTGACTCATCCCATCTCGAATTTAAATTGTGCTGACCTGCCGTCCAGTGATTGAAATTTCCAATCACTGAAACTTTTTTTGCCCCGGGTGCCCAAACTGCAAAGTAGGTACCCTGGCGTCCATGAAATGTCAATGGGTGAGCTCCGAGTTTTTCATAAAGCCGGTAATGTTTCCCGTCTTTAAACAGATGGATATCAAAATCGGTTAACAAAGAACACGCCTCCGGCTGTGCAGAGTAACCATCAAGGACTTTTGTTGTCATAGCTTCTAAAAGAGGTCAAAAGTTACGGAATTAGACCTGATTGAAAGAATGTCACGGGCTAATGGTCATTTGAATTCCGACTGATTATTTTTGACAATCATTTTTAGGTATGGATAAGGCAAAGCTTTTAATTGTGTTGTTCCTAGCCCTGCTGGGCAAAACGATATCAGGGTGTTCGTCAATAAGGGGTCATGAAAAAATTGCAACTCACCCCATCCATCATAAAAGTTACTATAAAAGTCACGTTTATAAAAAACACATTGCAATCGGAAGATACAGGATAAATTGGTTCGAAAAACAAGGAGTAAAACATACAAGGAGATGAGAACACCAGAATTTTCAACTATGGTCAGAATGATTATTTATCCGAAACCTGTTTTTTCAGCAGCATGTATGCTCCTGGCTTTTCTTTTTTTACCGGGCTGTCAGAAAAAAGAATATCGGCAGGTTACCGGTTTATTAGCAGATTCAGCAATGGTTGTGTGTGCACATCCTGCAGCAGCTGAGGCAGGCCTGGAAATACTTAAAAAGGGAGGAAATGCAATTGATGCAGCTGTGGCAACTGAACTAGCTCTGATGGTTGGTTTCCCCGAAGCAGGGAATATCGGCGGTGGTGGATTTCTGATTTACCGGGACAGCTCAGGCAATTCCTTCGCTCTGGATTTCCGAGAAAAAGCACCGAAAGCAGCTACAACTGATATGTACCTTGACAAAGAAGGCAATGTTATCCCCGGATTAAGTATCAGTGGACACCTTGCCTCCGGCGTTCCGGGCACTGTAGATGGACTTTTTACAGCACACAAGCGGTTTGGCAAACTGCCCTGGAAAGATCTTGTTGAACCTTCCATAAATCTTGCTGAAAATGGAATTAAACTCACGAAAAGAGCCGCAACAAATCTAAACCGTATTCAAGACGACCTGAGGAAATACAATTCAGTTGTTCCTGAATATCTTCTCGGTAACTGGAAAGAGGGTGATCTGCTTATTTGGAGTGACCTGGCAGTTACGCTTCAGCATATCAGAGATCGTGGACGTGATGGTTTTTATACCGGGCCTGTTGCGGAGTCTATCATCAATGAAATGAAACGGGGAAAAGGCATCATTTCGTTTGAGGATCTACAAAACTACCGCTCAAGGTGGCTTGAACCTATTACAGGAAGTTACCGTGGACTGAGAATCATTTCCATGCCCCCGCCCTCTTCCGGGGGAATTGCTCTGCTCCAGCTGTTGAAATCAGTAGAACCATTTGACATTAAAGCCCTCGGACATAACACTGCTGCTGCTATTCATCTCATGACAGAAGCTGAAAGACGCGTTTATGCAGACAGAGCAGAATACCTTGGCGACCCGGATTTTTATCCGGTACCAGTTTCAGGCCTGATTGATGAGTCCTATAACAGGGAACGGATGAAAGACTTTAATCCAATTCGTGCAACTCCAAGTGCCCTTATCAAGGCCGGAAATCCGGGTAAAGATGAATCAGAAGAAACAACACATATTTCGATTGTTGATAAGTATGGCAACGCTGTTTCTCTGACAACAACACTGAATGAATGGTTTGGAAACAAAGTTGTTGTAGGCGGATCCGGCTTTTTCCTTAATGATGAAATGGATGACTTTAGTTCAAAGCCGGGTGTTCCAAACATGTTTGGACTCATCGGAGGTGAGGCAAATAAAATTGAACCGGGCAAGACCATGCTCAGTGCCATGACACCAACCATAATTGAAAAAGGCAGAAAATTATTCATAGTCGCAGGTACTCCCGGAGGTTCCACCATCATCACCTCAGTATTTCAGATCATCATGAATGTTACAGATCATGAAATGACCATGCAACAGGCAGTCAATGCACACAGAGTACACAGTCAATGGCTGCCTGACCTGGTTGCACCGGAAGATAGTGCTTTAACCTTTGAAGTAGATTCCATTTTGAAAAAAATGGGGCACACGATAAAACCAAGGTCGAAATTCGGGCGCGTTGCGGCCATTATGGTTCGTCCGGATAAAAAGCTGGAGGCTGGAGCCGACAGCAAGAGAGGGGATGATACAGCAAGGGGTTATTAGCTTTTGATTTGAGCCATATTGCAGTATTATTGCCTGAAGGTTTCTATTTTTGCATAGTAACTTTTTTCGCCCATGGCAAATCTGAATTCCCAACTGGCCGGTAAACAGCGCGTCTTATTTACGGGCCGCAGCCACGGAGCGACTTTTGCATCCATTGTAGCACATGTGCTCAGATTCCATAACAGAGAATTTGACTTGATATCAGAGGGCCAGGTCCTGCAGTTCGCAGCGGATTCACCTTTAAGCCTTATTATCAGTTCAGAAAAAAAGGGAAACGATGGCATTGCTGAATTCAGAAAATACGATCACCATATCGGCGTAATAACTGAAATTGAGTTTGAAGCAGGTAACAGCTGGCAGGATGAAGATGATTATATCAGGCAATACGACCTCTTTGCTGATGCCACTCCAAAAGCTGGTCTGCTGGCTTATTGTGAAATGGATCCCGTCGCCTCAGTACTCTGCAATAAAGAAAGAGCTGATGTAACATACATTTCGTATAAACCTCATTCCTTTATTGAATCTAACGGGGTTAAATATCTGATAAACAGCCATAAAGATAAGATTCAGGTTAACTTCAGTGATAAGGACTTATTAAAATGGTTCGGAGGGGCTATAGAGTTGGTCAAAAAATTAGGGATAACCTCAGAGCAGTTTTATCAGTCTATCTCCTCCTACCAGCCATCATGAAACTC
>JBMTCO010000114.1:0-7916 GCA_049430945.1 Cyclobacteriaceae bacterium | reverse complement strand
TCAAGGGGCAGGCGCAGTTTAAAACCACGAATCTGGATATCTCCTTCCTGCAGGATATTGAACAAGGCAACCTGAATCCGAGCCTGTAGGTCGGGCAGTTCATTGATGACAAATATTCCGCGGTGTGCCCGCGGGATAAGCCCGAAATGAATGACCCGCTCATCCGAATAAGGCAGCTTCAGTGAAGCTGCTTTAATAGGATCCACATCACCAATGAGGTCGGCGATGCTGACATCAGGTGTTGCAAGTTTTTCAGTATAGCGGTCCTCCCGTCCAATCCAGGAAACAGGCGTGTCATCACCCAGCTCCTCGGTTATTTTACGACCTCCGTATGAAAGTGGCATCATCGGGTCATCATTTATTTCTGAGCCTGAAATGACCGGAATAAAAGGATCAAGCAAACTGATCATCATTCTTGCAATTCGGGTTTTTGCCTGTCCCCTTAATCCAAGAAGGTTGATATTATGACCCGATAGAATCGCCCTTTGAATATCCGGAATTACAGTATCCTCGTAGCCCCAGATTCCTTCAAAAACATTTTTGCCGGCTTTTATAGAGTCAATAAGATTTTCCCTCAACTCAATGCTGACAGACCGCGGCTGATATCCGGCTGACCTGAGTTGTCCGAGGGTTTTAATCTTATGAACAGCGTTACTGTCGAATTTTTCCATCATACATTCTTTCTTCTGTTTTTTCTGAAGTCCTCAAAGACAAGTTTACCAAGCCCGCCAAGTCCACTGTAATAAGCATTACCATTATTTGCAGCAGTGAAATCCCTGACAAAGGCTTTAAGCCAGGGGTCAGAAGCAAGCATAAAGGTGGTTACGGGAATTTTTAATTTCCTTAGCTGACCGGCAAGGGTAAGTGTTTTTCCTAAAATTTTACTGTCGATGCCGAAGCTGTTTTTATAATACCTGATGCCCTCACGGATGCAGGTTGGTTTACCATCGGTAATCATGAATATCTGTTTGTTGGGGTTTTTACGCCTCCGCAGTATATCCATCGAAAGCTCAAGCCCTGCCACCGTGTTGGTATGATAAGGACCTACTTGCAAATAAGGAAGGTCTTTAATCTCTATCTGACGTGCGTCATCACCAAATACAATTACATCAAGTGTATCCTTGGGGTATTTGCGCATAATAAGTTCCGCCAATGCCATGGCCACCTTTTTAGCCGGGGTGATACGATCCTCACCGTAAAGAATCATGGAGTGAGAAATATCAATCATGAGTACTGTAGAGGTCTGTGATCTGTATTCACTTTCACGGATTTCCAGATCACGCTCAGAAAGCCTGAAATCATCCAGACCATGGTTGACTTGTGCATTCCGAAGAGATTCCGTTACAGAAATCTGTTCCGGGGCATCACCAAATTCAAAGGCCCTCGTTTCAGTAGTCATTTCCTCACCTTTACCTGAAAAATGGGTTTTGTGATCGCCCGGGCTGCTTTTCCTGAGTTTACCAAAAATCTCCTCGAGAGCAGTATGCCGGATATGTTTCTCTGTTTTTGCCGTCATCTTGTAGTTACCGCCACCGGCTTCCTCCAGATATCCGTTTTTCTTCAGGTCTTCAATAAAATCTCCAATTCCGTAGCCTGGCGAAGTCAGTTTATACTGACGATCAAGGTCTGTAAGCCACTTTAAGGATTCACCGGCGTTTCCTGAGGTGATAAGCATCAGCTCTGAAAAGATTTTGAATAATTTCTCAAAATCATTTTTCTCTTTATCCGGTTCAGGTTTGAAACCTGAGAATCTGAAGCCTTTCATTTTTCAGTCTAAATTTTATTCGGCCGCCTTCAAATTATTTATAACGGACTCGTAATAAGATTCGTATTGAGGAAGTATAAATGATAATTCAAACTCCTTGGCTCTGGTAAGACAATTTTTTCGAAATTCAGACAAACGATCGGACAGCAGGATTTTTATGGAAGCAGCAGCCATTCCTTCAACATCTCCGATGGGACGCAGATATCCTGTTACATCCTCCAGATTAAGTTCAGGGAGTCCGCCGGCATTTGAAGAAACTACCGGGACCTCGCAAGCCATTGCCTCCAGAGCAGCAAGACCGAAGCTTTCTTTTTCGGAAGGCATGAGAAACAGATCGGCAATAGATAATACTTCTTCTACAGCTTCCATCTTCCCAAGAAATCTGACACAATCCTGAAGCCCAAGTTCACGACAAAGACTTTCAGCCATGGGCCTTTCCGGTCCGTCACCCACCATCAATAATTTAGAGGGCACTGTTTTACAAATCCGTTCAAAGATCCTGATGACATCCTGAATTCTTTTGACAGGACGAAAATTGCTAGTATGGACTATCAGAAATTCACCCTTTGGACAAATCACCTTTTTGAAATGATCTTTCTTAGTCTTTTTAAATTTCTCCAGATCAACAAAATTCGGAATGACTTCAATCGCTCTGGTTATATTAAAATAATCAAAAGTCTCTTTTCTGAGGTGATCAGAAACAGCGGTGACACCATCAGAATGATTAATACTGAACGTGACAACAGGCTCATAGGAAGGATCACGCCCGACCAGGGTGATGTCAGTACCATGCAGAGTCGTGACTACCGGTATTTTAATTCCATGAGTCTTGAGAATTTGTTTGGCCATATATGCTGCTGAAGCGTGCGGTATGGCATAGTGTACATGAAGGAGATCTATTTTTTCATTTTTTACTACATCTACCATTTTACTGGCAAGCGCCAATTCATAAGGCGGATATTCAAATAGTGGGTAGGTGTGAAAATCAACTTCGTGATAAAAGAGATTCTCGCTCAGAAAATCAAGACGCGATGGCTGGGAATATGTTATAAAATGAACTCCATGGCCCTGCCTGGCAAGTGCCTTTCCAAGTTCTGTTGCCACCACGCCGCTTCCACCAAAGGTTGGATAACAGACAATGCCAATATTGATGCGATTCATCCTGAAAATTAAATTTTGCGGAAAGGAGAAATGCAAATAACCTAAAATTTCAAACAATGCAGGCGGAGAATATGCCGAGTCTAAGGGATTATGGACTGAAAGGCATGAATTGACTTATATGCAACATCATGAATCCTGGTTCTGATGTTCAGGTTTAACAGTTTTCCATTAGTCATATCAGGATGGACCCTATTGGAAAGAAAGACATATACCAGTTCAAATTTTGGATCAACCCATATACAGGTTCCGGTGAAACCTGTATGTCCAAAAGTTTCCGGTGAAGCAAGCTCTCCTGTCGGTGTAGACTTAGGATCCTCGGGCCATGGTTTATCCCAACCCAAACCACGGCGACTGAGCTGGTACTGCCTGGCCGTAAACAATTTTATTGTTTCAGGTCTGAAAAATTGCTTTCCTCCATAATAACCTTCCTGAAGCCACATTTGTCCGAGTTTTGCCAGATCATTGGCATTACTGAATAATCCTGCATGGCCTGCAACGCCACCATGCATCGCTGCCCCCTGATCATGGACATATCCTGTAAGTAAAGATTTTCGGAAACTGCGATCGTCCTCCGTTGGTGCTATACTTGCAGCAGGAAATCTGTCAAGCGGCAGAAATCCTGTGGTTGCAGCACCGAGAGGCTTATACAGGAATGAATCAAGAAAAAATTCCATTGGCTGCCCTAGAATATTTTCAGTCAAATACTGCAGCATATAGAAACCCATGTCACTGTACCTGTAATCAAAAGGGAATCTGTCTTTTTTATCAGCAATCCTTGCATTTACTATCCAGTTCCGAATACTATCCCGAATCCCGGCCTGTGCATACAGTCCCTCTGAAACAACAAAAGGATAAGCGGTTGACCGTTGAGTGCTATAATATTCGGGCATCGGATTTCCGTCTTTAACTGTCCGTGTCCAGAAAGGAATGTAAGGCCACAAACCGGACTGGTGGGTTAAGATATCTTTAATTGTAAAATCCTTCTTATTGGAGTTCTTTAATTCTGGTAGGTAAAAACTCAGTTTTTTCTGAAGGTCAATCAGACCAAGATCATAAAGTTGCATTGTTGTTTGGAGCGTTGCTGAAACTTTTGTTACAGACGCGAGGTCATAAATTGACTCTTCATTAACCGGCACTTTTTTATCATACGTATGCCAGCCGTAGGAGCGATCAAATACAACCATACCCTTACGGGCAATAAGTACCCTGCATCCGGGGGTTGCCCCGGAATCAATTGCTTCCCGGGCAATAACTTCAATTTCATTTAAAATATCTGAATCCATTTCCGCTGCTTCCGGTACTGCATATGAAAGTCTTGAGACTGTTCCAGTGCGAACCGGTTCAATTACACCGTTGGAAAATCTGAATGGTACAGAACCAATAGCAGGTAAAGCACCAAATAAAATCTGAGGGATAATTTTTCCCGTTCCGGGTGAATTGTAGCCCTCTGCAACAGTTGAGAATTGAGAAAATTCAGCCAGATCATAAGGATTGCCACTGTGCACAATGACCAGTTTGCACCGTTTTTCAAGTTCTTTAAGCCAGGGCAACAAGGTTTTCCATAATGAACCTGCGCCTTCGCTCAGAGAGGCAACGACAAAATCATCTGATGAATTGACTCTGAATCCTGTGGTATCAGTTACTGAATTGACAGGAATCCTTTGAAAAGGAAAATACCTGTTCAGACTTTTATGAAGATCCGGTGAAGTTCCGCGAAATTCAAGATGACTGAATTTGCGATTCTCTGAATTCTTAATTGGAATCAGATTACGATTATTCCTGACAATTGTTATTGCCTGCGCATGAGCAGAAAAATCAAGAAGATCGGAAAGGCATTCAGCTTTTGATTCATCAGAATTGTCTTGGTTCTTTTTCAGGAATTCCCTTGTTCTGAACTTCGCAATAAGGATGCGCTTCACAGAAGCGTTTAATTGATTTTCATACTGAGTATTGCGCCTGACCAATTTTAGAATTTTTCTAAGTGCAACATCAGGATTCACAGGTGAGATCAGAAGATCATGTCCTGCCATGAAACCAAGTTTTTCAGCCTCGCCTCTTATCCCGGGAGAGAAATTTTTTAAAAACGGAACTTCAGTCATAATTAGGCCCTGATAGCCATACCCGGACCGCAACGTGCCCGTTATGAATTCCCGGGATGCTCCTGCTGGAATCATTTTATTTTTTTTCGGAATTGAGTAGTGCAGCCAGGCTGTATTTATACCTGCTGCACCATCCTTTAATAAGGCAGAGAAAGGATAAAATGAAAGAGAATCAACTATTGCAGATTTTGAGAGAGGCTTTCCTGAAAATTCAATTTCATCCACCCTACCGGGTATATGTTTAAGCACGGAAATAGCACCTTCTTTCTGAATGCCCCGAATAAATGCAGAGGCCCTGCTATACAGGATACTGCGGTCATCACTGAAATATCGGTAAAATACAGAGGACCCTGGAACATCACCGTCAACATTCGGACCAATATTGATACCTGCTCCTATGAATTGCATTTGTTTTGCTGTAAGCCTGCCGGTAATAAATGCAAGACTATCCGATGCAGCACCCAGAACTGCCGGTAGCGGTAAAGATTTGACAGAGTCCAGAGTTTGTGCTATTCCCCAGTCAGCCTGAATCGCTGCAAGCATAGGAATCATTGACCCTGACTGAAGTCTGTGCATCATTTTTTTCACGGATTCAGGCGTTCCTGAACGAATCAGAACTCCTCCGGGACGGAAAGATTTGATGTGGTCTATAGTTCCTGTGACAGGGTTAACCTGATCCGGTGAGGCGGTCATTAAAAAAATCTGTCTCACTTTATCTTCCTGAGACATACGGGACAATACGCTGTCAGCCCAATGTTCGGCAGCGATCTGTCCGAAAGCATTAAAAGAAAAAAATAGCAGTGCGGCGCTTCTGAAGAGCATACCTCAAAATAATGGACATTTAGGGAATTTTGTCCCTATTTTTGAAGTTCAGAAGTAAAAAGGTTGTCTGATGATAAAGTTTCCCGCACTTTTTGGAAAAACACCACGCTATCAGCGGTTCAGGTATGACCCCAGATATTTTGATCCCCGGCAGGAGGAGCGGGAATCAAGAGTTGCTCGGATAAAGTCTGAATTAAATGAGGGAACGGAGACATTACCTGTTCAGGATCTGAAATCCCGGATGGCCGGATCTTTCAGGCAAGCCAGAAAATTGTCCAAATCAAATGGAGGAGCAGGTATGAGCTCAGTAATGCTCAGGCTGCTGATTAATTTATTGTTGGTGATGTTGCTGATCGCGTGGCTGCAGTGGGGAAATGCTGCATTGTATCTTCTTCTTTTGATATTGCCGGTCTATGCATGGTTCAGATTTTTTAGAAAATAGTCATTTGATCACTTTCGGAACTTTAAACCATGTTGCATCAAAAACCGGATTGTTTGTAAGTGATTCGGATGAAGGAATTTCATCTTTTATCTGATCCGCTCGTACTGAATTAACCACTGTGGTCATACTTACAATCGGTTCAACACCGGTTGTATCTGTTTCCTTAAGTTTTTCAACAAAAGCAATCATTTTGTTGAAGTCTTCAAGAATTTTTTGTTCGCTGTCCCTGTCAAGATCAAGTCTGGACAAATGAGCGATTTTTTTTAAAGTATTCAGGTCGGCACGCATTGATTCAATTCCTGTTGAATAATATTAAAAACTTTTTCTTTTAGTAAGTCTGACTCACCGGGGTCTGACGATTCCGGCATAACCGGTTCATGAAAAATCAATCTTAATTTCCCTGGCTTAAGCCTTAGAGGTCCATCCATCAAAATAAAATGATTATCAGGAAGTGTTACAGGAATTATGGGTATTTGCTTTTCCACTGCCAGGCGAAAAGGACCATCCTTAAAACGGGCCAGTTTGGGCGGTGCATCTGACCAGATTCCTCCTTCAGGAAAAATGACTAAACTTTTTCCCTGATCCAGGGCGCTGCCACTTCGTACATAGGTCTCATACCTACTTGACCTTTTTGACCTGTCTACGAGAATATGAAGTTTGGAATACATGAAGCCAAAAAGCGGAATAGATCCCATATCATGTTTGCCGACAAAGACAGCGTTGAAAGGACTAAGGGCCATTGCGGGAATATCAATATAGGAGAAATGATTCGGGCAAAAGATATATTGCTTGCTCGGATCAATGTTTCCTTTCAATATTATCTTCCATGGAAGGAGCCAACCTGTAAAAGAGCCATAAGCCCAAAAGCGATTCAGGATGCCAACCAGCTGAAACCTGGAAGGTGAATAAATGGGTATCAGTAAAAAAGGCAGGAAAAGCAGAAATAATACTGAAAACCAGATCAGTGCATACGTCAGATATACCCTTTGCAGAAGTTTCAACATCGTGGAAAAAGTCTGCAAATTTACTCAAATACAAATCAACGTTTTCTTTTTCCTGAAATCATGGGCTTGGGGAGCGTGAAAAGCACAGACATTAAATCCACACCATACCACAAATTTCCGATACGGACATTTTCATCTTCGGCATGCTGGTTGTTGTCGTGGTTCACAATATTGACAGAGACGCCGGGCTTTTTAAGCTCATCAAATATGACTGAAAAAATATTGTTTGATCCCCCTTCACTTGGCAGTAAAACCAACCGGTCACCGGTAAAAGACCGCACTTCCTCGATTATTGGCAGAATGGCAGGATGATCCATCGGAACCTTTGCAGCAGGGAATCCATCCGGGTCACGATCAACTTTTACAACCTTGGGATATTTCATTCTGGTTTCATGATCAGGGTCCGTGTAAACAATATGCCAGCCTTGTTTTTTTATATGAGCCTCGAGCAGGTCAAGCATTTTTTCCGGGTCATTCCCCTTTACAAGACGCAGACCAAGGTTAGCTGTGGCTGTGGCGGGTATGACATTGCGTGCCAGCTTACCCACATTGCCGCTTGATAATCCCTGTATAGTCAGGGAGGGAAGCATCAGCCGCTGAAAAAGTGTTTCGCCGTTGCCTTC
>JBMTCO010000113.1:0-7999 GCA_049430945.1 Cyclobacteriaceae bacterium | reverse complement strand
GGCCTTGCTGCCTCTGCCTCACGACCATCAACAGGCCTCTTGCCAAAAGCCTTCAGTAAAGCAGGCCGAAGACTTTGTCCGGATGTCCTCATCAAATCCCTGATATTCAAAACACCATCATCATACAAACAGGTTTTAAGTATGCCCTGCGCTGTCACACGAATGCGATCGCAGGTACCGCAGAAAGTCCGGGAGTAGGCAGCAATGATACCAACTGTTCCGAAGTAACCTGGTACTCTGAAAAGTTTTGCTGTGTCTGAAGGTCTTCCGGGGACATACTCAAGTTTTCCGTAGTGTTCTCCAATATGGGACATGATTCTCAAGTGATCCCAAACAAGAGTCCCGGTTCTTTTTCCGACACCATTGAAAGGCATCTCCTCAATAAATCGTACAGAAGTACCAACCTCTTTTGTCAACTCTACCAATGGAAGAATGTCCTCGGTATTCATGCCTTCCATGACCACACAATTGATCTTGACAGGAATTCCTGATACAAGTAATTTATCATAGGCGAGCATCGTCTTTTGAAAATCATCTCTGCGTGTGATTTGCCTGAACCGCGCGGCATCCAGAGTATCAAGACTGAGATTTACAGAACTTATTCCAAGCTCCTTCAATTCCTCCACAAAATTTACGGCAAGTAATCCGTTGGTGGTAATATGGAGGTCAGCAATACCGGAAATCGACTTGATGGACCATAACAATTTCATCAGGTCTTTTCTTAAAAATGGCTCCCCTCCTGTTATCCTGACTTTAGATATTCCCAAATCTGCCAGAACTGTAACAAGGTCAATAATTTCTTCAAAGGTCAGGAGTGATTTTTTCGGAAGATATTGTATGCCTTCTTCAGGCATACAATACTGACAACGAAGATTGCAACGATCAGTAACCGCAAGTCTTAAATACCGGATGGGCCGGTTGTGGTTGTCATAAATCATACCTGAAGTGGTAAAAATAGTCAAATCCACTGATCCTGATGGATGCACTGTAATTGATCACCCTGAGCCTTGCTTATAACCGTTGACTATGGGATTATGAACACCTAACTTGCCGGCGTTGTATGATCAAAATCACAGAAAAGCCTATTCAGCCTGACGAGGCTATTAAAGCTGCAAGCGCCCTTGGGTCAGGTGCAGTTAACATGTTTATAGGTACCGTGAGAAATGAATCCCGGGGAAAAAATGTGCGATGGCTTGAGTATGAAGCATTTGAGTCTATGGCTGTTTCTGAAATCAAGAAGATTACCCGGGAAGCATCATTAAAATGGAATATCCTGGGATGTTCTGTTATTCACAGGACAGGAACTTTACAGCCCGGCGAGACGGCTGTGGTAGTAGCCGTTTCAACTCCCCACCGAAAAGAAAGTTTTGAGGCCTGCTCCTTTATTATTGATGAACTCAAGGCCCGAGTTCCGATTTTTAAGAAAGAAGTTTTTGAAAGTGGCGAAGAGTGGGTTTCAGCGACACCCTAGATATCAATTTTTCAGATGAGCACTTGCAAGCTCATCCAAAACAGTTTTTTTCTGATTTTCCAATTCAGCATCATTCCAGCTCAGTAGTTTCTTAAAGTAGGCTGCAGCCTCATCTATGAATTTATTCAGGTCTTCGGTATGAAAATATAACATGCCGGTCCTGCGTATAAAAAAGTCCTCCAACCCCGTTACCATTTCTTCCCTGATACAATATTCAATTTCCGCGTGTAGCAATGCTGATGGTGTAAAGCCATGCTCCGTTGCTTTGTTTATAATCTCAATGGCTGCCTGACCATAAGTATCAGCAAGTCTTAAAAGATGAGATTGGGTTAAAGTCTGAGTTGCCTTGGATTGAATCTGAGATCTGAATTTTTTAACCTCCTCAATAGAATTAAAATGATGCCCGGGCAGTACCCGGTCGGTAACACAATCTCCGAAGATGCGTTCACTGAAAAATTTTTCAATAACCAGATCAACGACCCGTTCTGCCATCTTCCGGTAGCCGGTCAGCTTACCTCCTGCTATTGAAATCAAGCCTGAAGGCGATACAAATACCTCATCTTTTCTGGATAGCTCAGATGCAGATTTTCCCTCTTCATGAATAAGTGGTCTTAAACCGGCCCATGAAGAAATAATGTCATCTTTTGAAAGAGGCCGGATGCTGAAGTTTTCATTGACTGCATTAAGTAAATATTCTGCATCTGCAGAATCTGTTTTAACCTCTTCCTGAAGACCCTGGTAATCAGTATCAGTAGTTCCGATGTAGGTAACTGTCCCTCTGGGGATTGCGAAAATCATCCGGCCATCTGACACTTCAAAATAAACAGACTGCCGAACAGGCAGTTTTTCTTTTGAAACCACAATATGCACACCCTTCGTGAGATGCAATGTGCTGCCCTGCTTTGAGCCGTCTGCCTCTCTCACCAGGTCCACCCAAGGTCCGCACGCATTCACAACCGCCACAGCCTTGATTTCGAAAAGTCGATCTGTTTTTCGATCTGCTACGCTCACTGCCTTAATCTGTCCTGCTTCTTTGATAAATGATTTTGCTTCCGCATAATTAACAGCTATTGCACCATGATGTACAGCGGCTTTCAGAATCTCAGTCGTCAGCCTGGCATCATCCGTTCTGTATTCCGCATACAATGCTCCGCCTTTTATACCCTGTGTTTTGAGCAATGGTTCGGCCTTCAGTGTTTCAGCGCGTGATAACATGCGCCGCCTGTCCTGATCTGTAACTCCTGCAAGAAAATCATAAATCTTCAACCCGATGGAAGTCAGCCAGTAGCCCATGGATTTCCCTTCGGAAAGAGGTAACAGCATTTTTTCCGGTATCACCAGATGCGGTGCAAGTCTGTGCACCACGGCCCGCTCGCTTCCTACTTCTCTGACTAAATTAAATTCCAGTTGTTTAAGATACCGTAATCCTCCGTGTATAAGCTTGGTAGAACGGCTGCTGGTGCCATAAGCAAAATCATGCTTCTCAATTATTGCAACACGAAATCCTCTGGTAGCAGCATCAAGTGCAATTCCTGCTCCGGTAATTCCACCACCAATCACAAGGAGATCAAATGACCCGCCTGTGAGCGTGCTGATGATGTTCTCTCTTTCAAAAAATGAAAAGCTTCCCAAGTTGTTTCAATTAATCAATCCAGCCTTTACAGCGTTCCACTGCCTTTTGCCATTTTGAATACAGGCGGTCGCGGCGCACATCATTGATTTCGGGACTAAATGACCTGTCAATTTTCCTATTGCTTATAACATCAGATTTTGTCCAGATCCCTTCAGCAATACCGGCAAGGCACGCAGCACCCGTCGCAGTAGACTCCACATTATCCGGCCTTTCCACCTTCGCACCAAGTATATCCGACTGAAACTGCATGAGGAAATTATTCAAGCATGCACCGCCGTCAACTTTCAGACTTGCAATCTTAATGCCGGAATCCATTTCCATGGCTTGTAAAATATCCTTTGTCTGATAAGCAAGAGATTCGAGCGTAGCGCGAATGAGATGATCCTTCCCTGTGTCGCGCGTGAGACCGAATATGGCACCCCGCGCATACATGTCCCAGTATGGCGCACCCAGGCCAGCAAATGCAGGGACCATATAAACATCACTTTCTCCTTTCACCTTGTTTGCAAAATACTCAGAGTCTCCCGCCTGGTCAATGATTCTTAACCCATCCCTGAGCCATTGTATGGCAGCGCCGGCAATAAATACGCTACCTTCCAGAGCATACTCCACTTTTCCGTCCATTCCCCAGGCGATGGTTGTAATCAGCCCGTTTGCTGAGGACCTGAATTTTTCCCCTGTGTTCATCAGCATAAAGCAACCGGTGCCATACGTGTTTTTGGCTTCACCGGGATTAAAGCAAGCCTGCCCGAACAGGGCAGCCTGCTGATCGCCGGCAACTCCTGAAATTGGAACTGAACAACCATCAATAGTGGTATGACCAAACTTTCCTGCACTTGGCCTTACTTCAGGCAACATGGAGGCAGGAATCTCCAGTGCGTCAAGCATTTGTTTGTCCCACTCAAGTTTGCGGATGTCATAGATGAGCGTGCGCGACGCATTAGAATAATCGGTTACATGTTCCTTTCCACCGGTGAGGTGCCAGATAAGCCATGAGTCAATAGTGCCAAATGCCAGCTCTCCTTTTTTTGCACGCTCCATTGCCCCAGGCACATTTTTTAAAATCCAGCTAATCTTTGTTCCGCTGAAATAGGCATCAATCACCAGTCCTGTTGTTGACCTGACATGATCCTTTAGACCTTTTCTGTTAAGCTCTTCGCAAATGGAGGCGGTACGGCGATCCTGCCAGACAATGGCGGGGTAAACAGGTGTTCCCGTAGAACGGTCCCATACCACGGTTGTTTCCCTTTGATTGGTAATGCCGATGGCAGAAACATCCTTTCCCGTGATACCTGCCTGCGCCAGAGCACTGGTCATCACAGAAGTCTGCGATGAGAGTATTTCCATCGGATCATGTTCAACCCATCCCGGCGATGGAAAATATTGTCTGAACTCCCGGCGCGCTACAGTAACAATTGAGCCCTTTTCATTAAAAACAATGGCACGTGAACTGGTTGTACCCTGATCAAGTGAGAGAATATACTTTGACATCGGAAATGGTTTGATCCTAAATTTAGGAATAATTCAATCCAGGTTTAAACTGAAAAACCCGGTTTAGCTCCTGAAGGCCTCTTTCATGACCATCCGCAGTTCATTTAATATCATGGCAGTAGCACCCCAAACAATTTGCCCCTCAAGAAAAAAATGGGGCGCATTCACGCTGTATCCCCTGACATTAAGTTCAGTGTAACGAATCGCATCATCCGGAAGAAGATGATGTAGCAGTGGAAAAATTATTTCTGCGACCTCATTGTCTTGTTTTATAAATACTGGCTCTGTATTCTGATTTAATCTTGCTACCACAGGGGTAACCATGTAGTGACTTGGTATTACATGAAACGGACTGAGTGAGCCAAGGATTTCAATCTTATCTCTGCTGATTCCTATTTCCTCTTCAGCTTCCCGGATGGCTGTAAAAACCGGATCCTCGCCTTCCTCCGAACGGCCGCCGGGAAGACTGATCTGCCCGCTGTGAACTCCGCCCGTTTCACTTCTTCTGATAAGGGGAAAACGGATTAAATACCGGTCGGTGACAGTATCCTCATTTTTATCTGCAGCCCACATTAAAATCAGTACTGCTCCCGGCCTCGGTGGTCCTTCATTTTTAAAGTTAAAATCACGGCTATTCGCAGGAAAGGCTCGAAGGGGTTCATGTGCAATTGAACCCGGTAAGGGGTTCAGTAATTGTTTTTTTAAGACCTCTTCCCACCCTGCTGAAAACAGATTCATTTACAATTGAGAGGTTTGTCTGTTTTTATCCAGGATTTTTTCAGCCATTTACAACCCTCTTCCATTTTCTCCGCTGCCATAAGCGATTTGCCAAGATACTCTGTAGCCTTGTCAACTGAGGAGTCCATTGAGAGCACCTGGCGGAACATCCGCTCGGCAGAACCAAGGTCACCGGTTTTAAAGTAAATAATGCCTTTATTCCGGTACACCCATGGGTTGTCAGGCTCCCTGACCATGCTTTCATTGATATCTTGCTCGGCTTCCTTAAGTTTTCCCATCAGAATTTGAATGTAGCCCCTGTTATTAAGATAATGCGGATGCATTGGTGCAAACTTCAAAGCCTTCTCAATATGATTCATTGCTTCTGCGAGTAAGTTTTCATCAGCACTTATCATTGCTAAAGTATTGTAAGACTGACTATTAGATGAGTCTATCTCAAGTGATAAATTAAGATCTTTCTTTGCATTCTCAAATTCCTTTCTGTAGTAATACAAAGTACCTCTGTTAATCCGGTGTTCCGGATTAAGCGAGTCCTTGGACAGGATTTCTGTAAACAGTTCAAGTGCAGCGTCATATCTGTTTAACCGTGTAAGAGTAAGTCCCCGAAGCACTTTGGGCGGGATTGTATCCGGGTGGGCCTTTTCAAATAAATTGAGGTCCTCCAGCACTTTAAAAAATGCACCTGCTTCAAACCAGGCATTTGCCCGATTCAGATAATATTCCGGGACCTGTTTACAAAGTATTGCCTGATCGTAAAAATGGATGGCATTATCCCAGTTTCCGGACTGGAAAGAAATGGTGCCCAGGTTATTTAATGCATCTGAAAAACAGCTGTCCATGGCCAGCGCTTCCTTGTAATAATATGCAGCCTGTTCCGGCTGACCGGCCTCCAGGGCAATATTGCCCTTTAAGAGTAATTGCTGAAGTTTAATTTCTCTGGTCTCGCAACTGCTTAGCAGGAGAACAGGAATCAAAAAATAAAATAAACGTGACATTTCGAAGGCAAAAGTATCAATTCCGGAATTGATAAAGATCAATTCCGGACCTGACAAAAAAAATTGTCATGAAGTGCAACCTGTACGTTAATTGCATCGTTTAGCATAATAGAAATTGAGTTCTATCAATTTCTGTAGGTTTAGGTTTAGGGTAGCGAACCCCTTCGGACGGAAGGGGTTCTCTATTTTAAAGCATACCCTTCATCCATAATTTCAAGGATAGTATCCATAAAGGTTAGGTATTCATTTTTTCTGAATCCCTTTGTTGCATTATTTTCGGACAAAATTTCTGCATGAAAATCAAATTCATTCTATCAATGTTCGCGATTCTCACCTTTTTGGGCGCCTGCGGACAATCACAGCCCGCCCAGGATCTTAAGAAGGTTGATAATGAGGAGTGGAAGAAAAAACTCACGCCCGCTCAATATCATATTTTGAGGGAAAAAGGAACAGAAAGAGCTTTTACCGGTAAATACTATAAATACAATGAAACCGGAGTTTATACTTGTGCTGCCTGCAATCAGGAATTATTCAACTCTGAAACTAAATATGAATCAGGCTCAGGATGGCCAAGTTTCTTTAAACCGGTAACCCAGAAATCGGTTGAAACCAAAGTGGACCGCAGTTATGGCATGATTCGGGAGGAAGTTGTGTGCAGCCGTTGCGGCGGACATCTTGGTCATGTCTTTGAAGATGGCCCTGCGCCCACCGGTCTGCGCTATTGCCTGAATTCAGAAGCTTTGACTTTTGTTAAAAAGAAAAAGCCCTGAATATTTTCTGATCTGAGTATGACCAAACAGCAGGACGTTATTGTTATCGGTGGCGGCATCGTCGGACTTGCCACAGCCTTTCAACTTATTGAAAAAAATCCGAAGCTTAAAGTAACGGTGCTTGAAAAAGAAAATAACGTTGCTGTTCATCAGACCGGTAACAACAGTGGTGTTATTCACTCCGGCATTTATTATAAACCCGGAAGTCTGAAGGCAACCAATTGCATCCGCGGTTATAATCTGCTGATAGAATTTTGTCAAAAACATTCCATTCCATTTGAGCGTTGCGGTAAGATTATTGTTGCTACCAGTGCCGAAGAGCTTCAGCCTCTTGAAAATATTTACCGTCGCGGACTTTCCAACGGACTCACAGGACTTATCAGACTTAAAAAGGAAGAACTCAAAGAACACGAACCGCATGTAGCAGGAATTGCAGGGATTTTTGTGCCACAGACAGGCATTGTTGACTACAGACTTGTTGCAGAAAAATATGCTGAGCTTTTACAGGCGGCGGGTGTAGAGGTTCGCACAAATTGTAAAGTGACCGGTATTACAAAAAAAGGAAACGTTCAGAAGGTTCTTTCTACTAACGGGGAATTTGATGCAAAGCTGGTCATTACCTGTGCAGGACTATATTCGGACAAGCTTGCTGAAATGGCGGGCGGAAAAACCAACTCTAAGATCATACCCTTCCGCGGCGAGTATTATAAACTCACACCCGAAAAAGAATACCTGGTAAAAAATCTGATCTATCCTGTACCTGATCCGAACTTCCCTTTCCTTGGTGTGCATTTCACAAGAATGGCTAAAGGCGGTGTGGAAGCAGGTCCCAATGCTGTTCTGGCGTTCAGGAGAGAAGGCTATAAAAAATCTGATATCCACATGGGCGAATTTGCCTAAA
>JBMTCO010000112.1:0-8046 GCA_049430945.1 Cyclobacteriaceae bacterium | reverse complement strand
ATGCCATCCCCGACCTTTCGGAAAAACAGGTCATCGTGTTTACCGAATGGATGGGCAGAAGTCCGCAGACGATTGAAGATCAGATCACCTATCCGCTGGTCACCAATCTGCAGGGCCTGCCGGATGTAAAATATGTTCGCGCCAGCTCTATGTTTGGCATGAGTTTTATCTATCTGATTTTTGAGGATGATGCCGACTTGTACCAAGCTCGCTCAAGAGTTCTTGAGCGACTAAATTATGCCGGCGAACTACTTCCCGAGGGCATAAGGCCTACACTTGGCCCGGACGGCACAGGCGTGGGACATATTTTGTGGTATACGCTCGAAGCGCCGGATATGGACCTTGGAGAGCGCAGGGCCATCCAGGACTGGTATGTCAGGTTTGGCTTACAGAATGTACCTGGTGTAAGCGAAGTGGCTTCATTCGGAGGATTCAGTAAGCAGTATGAAATCTCAGCAGACCCAGGGCTTTTAAATTATTACGGTCTTTCGTTTGAAGACCTGCGCAACAGCATCAGACAAAACAATAGTGAAACAGGCGGCAGAAAATTTGAATTGTCAGGAACCGGCTACATCATCAAAACCGGCAGTTATTTAAGCTCAGCAGAGGATATTAAAGGCATACCCCTTCGTACAACGGGCACGGATGTAATAAGAATAAGTGATGTGGCGACGGTTCAAATCAGCAGTGAGGCAAGAACCGGAATTTTTGATTTGGATGGTGAAGGCGAGGCCGTTGGAGGAATTGTTGTTATGCGCTTTGGTGCAAATGCCGATCAGGTCATCAAAGATGTGAAAAAGCAAATGGAATCTGTCGCCAAAGGTTTTCCGAAAGGTATGACTTTTAACATCGTTTATGACCGGAGCGAATTAATTGGCGAAACAATTTCTTCAGTAAGAAACACGCTGATTGAGGAGATGGTTGTAGTTGCAATGGTTGTTATCATATTTCTGTTTCATTGGCGGAGTGCACTGAGTATTCTGATTCAGATTCCGGTAACCATTGCAACCAGTTTTATACTTCTGAAACTCTTTAACATTGAATCCAACATTATGTCGCTGACCGGTATTGCACTTGCCATCGGCGTGATTGTGGACAATGGAATCATCATGGCAGAGAATGCCTACAAACACCTCAGTGAGCGTTTTGAAGAATTAAATCCTCAACAATCATGAGCAAGTCAGTTTCCTATAATCCTATTCCCGAAAAAGAACGACTTACCATCATTGAGCGTGCCTCAAGGCAGGTATCCAGAGGTGTGTTCTTTTCAACAGTCATTATAATTGCATCTTTCCTTCCTGTGTTTTTGCTTACCGGACAGGAGGGAAAACTTTTTCACCCGCTTGCATGGACAAAAACTTTTATACTGATAGTGGATGCCATTCTGGTTATTACCCTTGCCCCTGTCCTGCTTTCATTTTTTATGAAAGGAAAGTTCAGAAAAGAAGAACAGAATCCTTTAACCGGATGGCTTGAGAAAATTTATACTCCGGTCTTAAGATTATGCATGAGAAACCGCAGGACTACCATTGCTGTAAATATCCTTGCTGTTGCTATAAGCATACCGCTCCTGATGAACATGGGACGTGAATTTATGCCACCGCTTGATGAGCAGTCCATTCTTTTCATGCCCGTTACCCTCCCGGATATTTCAAATACAGAAGCCAAAAGAATTCTGCAGATTCAGGACAAGGTTATCAAATCTGTTCCGGAGGTAAAAACGGTGCTTGGAAAGGCCGGTCGTGCTTCCACTGCAACAGACAATTCTCCCATTTCAATGATTGAGACCATCATCATGCTTAAGCCTAAAAGTGAATGGCGTGAAGGTGTAACCAAGCAGGACATCATTGCCGAGCTTGACCGCAAACTTCAAATACCCGGCGTGGTCAATGGCTGGACGCAGCCAATCATAAATCGGATCAACATGCTTGCAACGGGCATCCGGACCGATGCCGGCATTAAAGTTTTCGGACAAAATCCGGATTCAATCCAAGCCCTTTCCGAAAAGGTAAAATCTGCTCTTAAAAATGTGCCCGGTGTTGAAGATCTATATGCAGAATCACTGACCGGTGGACGGTATCTGACCATAGAGGTGGACCGCGATGCGGCAGGGCTTTATGGACTAACCATTGATGAAATCAATATGTCGGTTGAGACGGCACTTGGAGGCGTTCCTGTTACTCAGACAGTCGAAGGCCGCCGACGCTTTCCGGTAAGTGTAAGGCTTGCGCAACAATTCAGAGATAACACCGACGATATTAATGGTCTGTTGCTGAAAACTCCTCGCAATGGTTTTGTTCCGCTATCAACAGTGGCAAAAGTAAGGCTTGAAGATGGTCCTGCCATGATCACATCAGAGAATGCGCTGTTGCGTGGCGCAGTGTTGTTCAATGTAAGAGGAAGAGACCTGGCCGGAACCATTGAAGAAGCAATGGAAACTTTAAAGAAATCAACCGGAAACCTGCCGCAGGGTTATTTTCTGGAGTGGAGCGGTCAGTATGAAAATCTTATCAGGAGCAATAAAACCTTGCTGATGATTATTCCTGTTGTTATACTGATAATCTTCTTATCACTTTATCTGGCCTTCCACTCCGTCAGAGAATCATTGCTTTCGCTGGTGACCATTCCATTCGCACTCACTGGCGGCGTATTCATGGTATGGTTTTACGGCGTAAACCTTTCAGTGGCCGTTGCAGTCGGATTTATTGCATTGTTCGGAATTGCAGTAGAAACCGGCGTGGTAATGGTCATCTACCTCAACGATGCCATGCTGCAACTGGTAAAAAGAAAGGAACAGGCGGGTGAATCCATCACAAACAAAGACCTGGAAGAAGCCGTGATGCATGGCGCAGCGAAAAGACTACGCCCAAAACTGATGACGGTCTGTGTGGCCCTGTTCGGACTTATACCGGTGTTGTGGTCCTCAGGCGCAGGAAGTGATGTCATGATCCCGATTGTGTTGCCGATGATTGGCGGAGTACTTACCTCTTCAACACACATTTTACTGGTGACACCGCTGATTTTTCTGATTGCAAAAGAATATGAACTCAAAAAATTCGGTAACCCTGAAGTTTATGAACCAAAGTAAATTTTTAACCTGTATTTTTTTCTCCCTGATCCTGACAAATATAAATGCGCAGGTTATGAGCCTGACACAGGTTTTGGAAAAAATTGAGCGCGACAACCCGATGCTCGCAGGATATAGAACCAGGGCTGAAGCACTGAATAATTATGCGGAAGGCGCACGCGCGTGGATGGCACCGATGGCAGGTATCGGTACTTTTATGACGCCCTATCCTTCTCTGAGCGGTAAGAATAAAGCCGCTATGGCAGATGGCGATGAATCAGACCGTGGCTCACTGATGATTTCCGTTGAACAAACAATTCCAAACAAAAATAAACTGGATGCAAACCGAAGATATCTGGGTGAGAAATCTAAAACAGAAGAGCTTAAAAGAAATCAGCAATGGAATGAACTGCGGTTTCAGGCAAGACAAGCTTATTATACCTGGTCAGTGGCAGAGGAAAAAATGAAGGAACTTGAACAGACTGCAGAAATTGTTAAACTGATGGCCGAAACATCCGTTGCAGGACTTGCCTACAATCAAAACACACCTTCGGCCATTTACCGCGCCAAGGCAAGAGTGGCAGAGACGGAAAACATGAAGTTGATGACGGAATCACTAATCCAGGAAAGCAGAGCTGCCCTAATCACACTTATGAATCTGCCCGACAATTTAACGTTTGGCATTGAGCCTGTCTCATTGCCACTGAAAAATCTGATCATTCCGGATACAGCTTCACTCGCACAGAAGCGCAGCGACATTTTGGGAATTGACCGTGAGATCACGCTGATGAAGCTTAACCGGAAATTACAAGGCCTTCAGAACAAACCGGATGTAAGACTGCGTTTCGACCATATGCAGTCTTATGGGGAAATGCCTGATCAGTTCACAGCCATGGCCATGTTCACCATACCGGTTGCACCCTGGTCCTCAAAAATGTACAAAGCAGAAATTGCAGGTATGACAGGCGAAATTCAATCCATGAAACAAGAGCGCAGCGCAATACTGATTGAAATACGAGGCATGATTAACAGAATGGTATTACAAATCCGTAACATGAAATCACAACTTGACAGATATGAGTCTGATATTATTCCGGCACTTCAACACAACTATGAATCACTTGATATCGCTTGGAAAGAAAACAGGGAATCACTGCCAATGGTACTTGACGGACTTGAAGCGCTTACCATGGCCAGACTGGAATACCTTGAAAAGAAACAATCACTTTACATGATGATCGCTGCTTATGAGAAATTTATTGAAGAGTAAAATTTCATTTTTGCTTGCAGCTGTGGTCCTGATGACAGCAGCCTGCAGTTCATCAAATCAACAAGCAGAGGCTGACAGCTATTTCTGCCCAATGCACCCGACAGTAGAATCGCTGACGCCAGGCGTGTGCCCGGTTTGTAATATGGAGCTTGTCTCCAGAAGTGCCTCGGGCAGTGATGATGCGCTCACAGCGGAAGAGTTGGAGGCTGCCCTTTCACCATCAGAGAAGATTGCCGGTCCAATTCCAAGCATTCGGGGTGACTACACAGAAAAAAATCGGATTATCAAGGCAAATGGTGTAGTCTCGTATGACGCCCGGTCAATCCGGACAGTGTCCACCAGAGTTGCGGGAAGAATTGAAAGTGTAGAGCGAAGTGCTCCTTTTCAACAGGTTTATAAAGGCCAGGTGCTTGCAACAATATTCAGCGCAGAACTTCAGGAAGCACAGAAGAGTTTTCTGCAAGCACTGGATAATTTAACACCTGAAATTCTCGATGCCTCCCGCAGAAGGCTCATTCTGCTGGGACTGACTGCAGAAATGGTGAGCGATCTTGAAAAAAATAAAAAACCATTCCTGACCCTGGATATAATAAGTCCTGTAACAGGATTTATGATTGCTGAATCAGCAGATAATGCTAAAGGCCCGGAAAGCGAATCTACCGGAATGATGAATGACCAGAAATCCCGCAGTCAATCATTCTCAACTGTAACCACATTAAAAAAAGGAGACTATGTTGAAAGTGGCAAGGTATTGTTTACCATCCTTGAAAAAGGAAGATTTCAGATTGACCTGAGTATACGGGATATTGACCTGATTTATGTGAAGCCAGGTCAGCATGTTACTACAGTTACCGCATCAGGCAAAAAAGTTTCAGGAACCATCAGCCTTATTGAACCTGTCGGATCTGAAGATGCGGATTTCAGACTCGCAAGGGTTTACTTGGTAAATCAACCCCTGACGATTGGAATGCCTGTGGATGCTGAAATTGAAACCGGCGCGGAAGAAGGTTTATGGCTTCCGGAATCAGCTGTACTGGAAAACGGAACAGGAAGTGTCGTTTTCTTTAAAAAGGGTAAATACTTTGTTCCCAAAATTGTAGTCACTGGCAGTAAGTCTGAAGGTAAAGTAAAAATTATTAAAGGCCTTGCAACCTCTGATGAAGTCGCAGAGACCGCAGGACTTCTGGTTGACAGCGATGCAATTATCAGGACCGGTAATGATGAAATAGAATCCATTTCAGTTGAAGATCAGAATATTACAGGGGGACCACTTGATGAAGCCCTAATGCTGAACGACAGGTCTATTGCTCTGGCGGGTATCAGAACAGCCCCGTCAGTATTAAAGCAAATTACTAATCAGTTACAGCTAAACGGAAAAATCGTATCCACTCAGGAACAACAATCGGTAATAAGTGCACGTTTCCCCGGCAGAATTGAAACACTTAATATCAGGGAAACCGGTAAATTAATAAGAGCAGGAACCGTAATTGCGGAGATTCACAGCCCTGAAGTACTTGGCATAATTTCTGAACTCAGATTTATGGCAGGCAGGGAAAACAAAAATGATAAGTCTGTGCTTGAAAACAGACTGAAACTTCAACAGTATGGCTTTTCGGACCGGGAAATTGATGGGTGGATATCCGGGCCAACAATGCCGGAAAATATCAGCATCAGATCTGTATATGCAGGTACTGTTACGGAGGTAAATATAAGCCCGGGTAAAATTATTGATGAAGGTAGTCCTCTTATTACCATAGAGAACCTTGAAAACCTGAGGGTAGAAGCTGAGCTTTATCCCGGCATGGAAGAAATGGTAAGGCAGGGAAGCCGGGTATGGGTCATGCTTCCGGGAACCGGTATTTCAGCAATAAACGGCACCATTGAACAGATACTTCCCTCCTATGGTAAAGAGAGACAGTCTCTCACGGGCAGGATCCGAATTGCAAATACCGGAGGTATTTACAAGCCGGGACAGGTGGTAAGAATTACCGCAGAAAGCAGTCGGTATGAGGCTGTTGTAGTCCCCTCTGAATCAATAATTGAAACAGAAAATATGAAAATGGTTTTTTTAAGGACAGGGCAGAACTCCTTTGCAGGACGTAATGTTATAACAGGCATCAGTGAGCAAGGTTATACAGAAATCACAAAAGGTATTCCCGAAGGCGTCCAGGTTGTAACCACAGGTGCTTATCTGTTGTCAGGGCAGCTTAAACTCCGGCCTGCCACCACAACACATCATTAAAGACAAAAAATAATTTTACCAGTCATAAAATCTAATTTAACCACCATGAAAAAGCAAAACTTATCAATTTTACCGATACTGCTGTTGTCACTTCTTGTATTCCCGGAAAGCTGCAGTGCACCATCAAAAGAAAAACCAGCTGAAGAAGTCCATATGACCGGTTCTGACGAAGAGCCTGCGCCCCCTTCTGAGCCAAGGTATCAGACTGAAGAGGTATTTAGAGTCCGGATAACGGATATTTTCAATGTTTATGTTGAATTAAAAGATGCGATGGTAAAGGGCGATCTGGATTCCGTAAAAAGTTCAGGACTTAAAATGTCAGAAATGCTTGCGAACACCGATCCCCAACAACTGAGGGGCGCGGCGCAACTGGACTGGAAAATGTACAGTGAGGGACTTGTTGATTATTTAACAAGAATGAAGGCAGCGCCGGATATCGCATCCTCCAGAAACTTACTGCAAGGCCTTACTGAAAATATGTACAATACAATCAAAGCATTCGGATTAAACGGAGTTGCTGCTTATTATGCGTATTGCCCGATGGCATTCAATAACAGAGGCGGCTACTGGCTCAGTGATGAAAAAAAAATCAGAAATCCCTACTTTGGTGATGCTATGCTGGAGTGCGGCGACGTCAGAGAACAATTAAAATAAAAAACATGCGATCATTATTCATAAAATTATTTTCGGCAGTACTTTTTCTGGCAACTGCCGGATGTACTCCTACCAAAACTGAAGATGGAGAAAGCATTAGGCTTGAATCATTTCAGCTTTCAAACCTGAATGGTGAATTAATAGACCTTTCTGAATTCAAAGGCAAGCGCGTGTTTCTGAATATCTGGGCCACATGGTGCGGACCATGTATTCAGGAAATGCCTTCCATTCTGGCCCTTCAGGAAAAGTTAAACGGAAAGGTTGAATTTTTGCTTGCTTCGGATGAAAGCAATGAAATCATTAATAAATTCACTTCACGGCCTCCAGCCAGAGGTCTCAACCTGGTAAAGCTTGATAATCCTGAAAATTTCGGAATCAATGCAATACCGATGACCTTTATTTTTGATGAAGAAGGAAAGCTCATTCATTCTGAAATGGGTGCCCGCGATTGGGCAAGTGAAGACTCCGAAAATTTAGTCATCAATTAAATGAGACTATATATCATTATTATCACATCCATTTCTCTATTGAGTGGCTGTGCGCCTGTTAAAGAAAAAGAAAATCCACTGGATAAATCCCCTGCCGGAGAACTAAGCAGTTTACCCTGGCTATTTACAGGACCTGCAGGCAGGGTCTGGCTGTCATGGGTTGAACAAAATGACAGTATTTACACATTTAAATATTCGGAAGCAGGAAATGCTGGATGGAGCGAACCTGTAACTATTTCGCAGTCAAATGACTGGTTTGTCAACTGGGCAGATTATCCCATGCTGGTAACCAATGATTCCGGTAAGTTCATGGCCCATGTTCTTG
>JBMTCO010000111.1:0-8062 GCA_049430945.1 Cyclobacteriaceae bacterium | reverse complement strand
AGCCTGTGTGACGGTAAGGCATCGCTAGGGGGTCTGACACATTGCTGTTCGGTTCTTGCTTTTCAATGCCCATTAGAAAATCAATGAGCGCGGTTTTTTCAACCGCATCAAGCTGAGGAAATCCCGTCATCATTCCTTTACCGTAAGTAATGATCTGATCAATTTCTTTTCTGGTTTTGCGCTTTCCAATATCAATCAGAGAAGGGAAACCGCTGGCCGGTATGCCGCGACGGTCAGGCTGATGGCAAGTAATACAACGGTTGCTATAGATTGCCGCACCTTTAGTCATCTCAGAAGTATTTGATACAGGTTCCATCTGAAGCATCCATGCCATTTCATTTGAGTTCACATAAAGAATGCCGGCATCCGGGTCTGCTCCTGCCCCACCCCACTCGGCACCCCCGTCATATCCGGGTAATAAAAACACTGGATTGAGTCCGGGTGGCGCAAACAACTTTCTCTCTGAAGCACGGAACAATTGCAGAAGCTCTCCACGATTTTCGGCATATGGGCTTATATCCGCTTCGGTGAGCTGATCGGACTGCCGCGCGAAAGGTGCAGGCTTAACCGGGACAGGCTGTGTGGGCCATGATTTTTCGCCGTCAAGTACAGAAGCCGGGAAAGGTTTTTCTTCAATATCGAAAAGCGGTTTTCCGGTATGTCGGTCAAATACAAAAACATAACCTTGTTTCGTCACCTGCGCAACTGCTTCTGTTTTCTTACCATCGCGGGTTATGGTGATGAGATTAGGCGGAGCCGGCGGATCGCGGTCCCAGATGTCGTGATGAATAAACTGATAATGCCATAGACGTTTTCCTGTTGCTGCATCGAGCGCAAGGAGACAATTGGCATACAGATTAGCTCCAGGTCTTTTGCCTCCATAAAAATCCGGGGCAGCTGAACCTGTCGGCACAAACAAAATTCCGGATTTTATATCCACAGCCATTCCGGACCAGTTATTGGCAGCTCCGGTGTTAATATTTTTCCATGCGTCTTTATTTTCCCATGTATCAAAGCCGGGCTCGCCGGGAAAAGGAATCGTATGAAAAGACCACACCAGTTTTCCGGTGATTACATCAAAAGCCCGGACATCTCCGGGAACTGCATCTGCTCCTTCGGATGTGCGCACAGGCATAATAATCAGGTTCTTAAATATTGTTCCGGGTGTTGATGAGGTAATAAATTTCTTCTGAGCGTTTTCAGGTAGTCCGAGATGAAGGTCAATTTTTCCGTTGTCACCAAATGAAGTTATTGGCTTTCCGGTTGAAGCATCAAGACACCAGAGCAAGGAACCTGAAGTAAAAAATATGCGAGCGTCATTTTCCCCTTTCCATAAGGCTACGCCACGACTTGTCCCAAACCATTGCCTTACCGGCTCACCAAAGAGCCATAATTCCTTTCCGGTAGCCGCATCCAGCGCAAAGGCACGCAGACCTGCGGTTACTCCAAAAAGTTTTCCATCATAAATAACCGGCGACATCTGCATCTGGCCGCTGTCCGGAGCAGACCATGACCAGGCCATTTTTAGATCATTTACATTTTGAGGTGTGATCTGATTCAATGTGGTGTAATGATTGCGGTCCGGACCACCGAGGTAGTCAGACCACTCCCGGTATTCATCCTTCTTCAAACTGCACGCCTGAATGCTCACGCAGAGACAAAGAAAAATCAGGTTTCGGAAGGTCATATGATTATTACAGTTTGACTTGCGGGTTTTCATTCAGCAATCAGGCAAGAAATTGCAAAAGATAATTTCTTGCTGTAAGAATTGCTTTCTGAATATCTGCATCTGATCCCTCAAAGGCTTTATCCTCCACTTCAATACATAATGGACCTCGATAACGGATGTCAGTAACAGCCGTGAAAAAATTATTCCAGTTAACATCTCCAAGTCCCGGAAGCTTGGGCGAATGATAAGTTAACGGGGTTGAGAGAATGCCATTCCGGTCAAGACGGTTTTGATACAGTTTTGCATCTTTAAGATGGATGTGATGGATCCTTTCCCTGTAGTCATAGATTGGCTGAATCGGATCCATCATCTGCCAAATCATATGCGAAGGATCATAGTTCAGACCAAGCGTTTTTGAAGGGATGATATCAAACATCCGATCCCATACGGCGGGACTGATGGCCATATTTTTTCCGCCCGGCCATTCATCGTTTGTGAACAACATCGGACAATTTTCTATTCCGATTTTCACACCCTGATCTTCTGCATAAGATACCAATACAGGCCATGTTTTTTTGAACCGGAAAAAATTATCATCCAGATTTTTTGTGTAGTCGCGACCGATAAATGTATTGACCACAGGTACTTTCATCAATGCTGCAGCCTTGATGACCTTTCTGATATGATCGGTAAAAAATTTTGCCTGTTTCAGGTCCGGGTCAAGTGGATTCGGGTAATATCCAAGGCCGGAAATGTAAACACCTCGCTCAGAAGCGTATGAATTAAAATAAGCAGCTTTTTTTGCCGTAATGGTAGCAACGTCGATGTGAGTCACACCGGCATAGCGGCGCTCAGCCTTACCTTTAGGCCAGCACATGATCTCAACACAGCGAAAGCCATTTGCCGATGCAAAGTCAATAACCTGTTCAAATGACTTTTCCGCCAGGATGGCACTAACGAAACCAAGATCAAGCATGTTTTAAAAATTTTGAGAATTCTAATTTAGAACAATACACCTTAATACACCAATTCAAAATGTACTTGCGAATCACTTCAGTGCATTGCCGATGCCCACAAGTATGACAGAAGCAATTATGGTCATAATGCCGGTATAGAAAGTTTTTCTGGTGCCGGCACTGACACCTTTCCATTCTTTCAGCCAAATACCCCAAAGGTTTGCTACCAGTATGATAAATGCCATGTGGAGAATCCAGGAGCTCGCACCATTTCCGAGTTTACTCTCCCCCATTCCGTAGAAAAAAAACTGCAGAAACCAGGTTGTTCCTGCAAGTGCCGAAAAGAGATAATTCCTCAACAAGGGCGATTGATTGTTCACATAATCACCAAAGGTGCGATTACGGAAATTAAGAATCAGTGTCCATATCAGATTGGTTGCAAGTCCTCCCCACAACAACACAACATAAATAACATTATTCTGATAAAGCGGATTCCATCCATCTGCCACTGCCTGTTCCGCCATCGGTTTACCTGCTTCAATTCCGAAATTGAAACAGGAGCTAAGGATTCCGGAGGCGACTGCAACAGCAAGTCCTTTGGTCAGATTAAATTCAGCTACTGATTTTTTCTTTTCTTCTTCAGGCAATTCGTTCTCTTTCATCATACCGGCTTTTCCACAGATGTAGATCCCGGCCAGACAAACAATTACTCCGGCCAGAACAATCAGGCCCCACACGGATGTCATCAATTCACTAAAAGTTGTCTTACCTTCTGCGGGAAAGATGTTGTACCAAACGGAAGGCAGGAGCGATCCAAAAGCAGAGCAAAATCCAAGGACAACAGAATTACCAAGCGACATTCCAAGGTATCGGACACCAAGGCCATAAGTTAGGCCTCCTATTCCCCATAAGACCCCAAAAAGGATTGTGTATTGAATAACCTCCGCAGGTGTATTCTGAATAATCTCCCGAAAGCCCGGAATCGTTAACCAGGCTGCAAGAGGCGGCACTATAAGCCAGGAAAAAAGTCCACCAACAATCCAATATGACTCCCAGGACCACATACGAACCTTGTTGAAAGGCATATAAAAACTTCCTGAGGCGAAACCGCCAATGAAATGGAAAAGAATCCCAAATAATATCGTCATTAGCAGAAGATTTTAGGTTTTGGAAAAATAAAGAATTACTCTGATTTCAGTGAGGTACTTTTTATGGTACACGAGCCACTAATCATACCCGGATTAATTACTCTTTCTGAACCGGATAATCCGAGTAGTCTGTTGCAGTTCCGGACCTGTGATAAAACGGATGCACTCATTTAATTAACCATCAGGTGCAAAGGTCATTGAATTTTATAAGCTGAGCCAAAAATCATTTGATAACCAATAAAGAGTCATACTTAGTGTTGACTGCAGTCCGTTGCCAGAAACGGCTTCAGAAGTGACATTTGTGCCTGTGAACATCAAGGAGAAATTCGGTATGCGGGTTAGAACACTTCGTCTGAAAAATGGGTTGTCACTGGAATCTTTAGCCAACAAGGCCGAACTTGATCGAACATACATACCAAGCATAGAGAAAGGAAAACGGAATGTTTCCATCATTGTTATTGAGAAGCTCGCCAATGCCCTAAATGTGGAGATTTCAGATCTTTTTGAGAAGGATCAATAGAGTCAATTTCTTTTTCTGCCAGCCATCCTTCCGGTATTGACTTGTCTGCATGGGTGGATTTGATTACTATCGTACACTAGTAATCTGCTCCTCCTATGAAAAATTATTTTCTGTTGCTCCCGCTTTTTATTGTTTGCAGTGCTTTTGCCCAGGTAACTGTAACCGACCTTAGGACTGAAAACCGGACCAATCCGTCCGGACTTTCAGAAGCAAACCCCCGTTTTAGCTGGCAGCTTCGGTCTGCAGTGCGGGGAACCATGCAAACAGCTTATGAAATAAAAGTATCTGAATTAAAAACTGCTCCTTCATTGGCAGGCAGCAGCAGTAAAATTTCAGGTGAAATCTGGAGCTCAGGTAAGGTAATCAGTGATCAGTCTGTATATGTGCCCTTCGGTGGGAAGGCATTAAAATCGGGAACATGGTACGGATGGCAGGTCAGAGTCTGGGACAACAGAGGAAAGGCATCCCCCTGGAGCACCGTTGCAAGATGGCAGACAGCCTTACTAAATACTACAGACTTCAAGGCACAATGGATCTCTGCTACAGGTGAGGATGTAAATGCCAGTCCCTTGTTCAGAAAAACATTTTCAACCACCGGAAGGATTAAATCCGCAACAGCCTTCATCACCGCCCAGGGCGTATACGAGGCCCGGTTGAACGGTAAACGAATAGGTAATGATGTGCTAACCCCCGGCTGGACCAGCTACAATAAAAGACTTCAATACCAGCAATATGATGTGACAGATCTCATCAAACAGGGAGATAACACCATAGGAGCTGAACTTGGAAAAGGCTGGTATGCCGGTCTGATCGGTTTTTCAGGGCAAAGAAATTTCTATGGAAGTCAGCTTGCATTATGGATGCAGGTTGAAATCATCTTTGAGGATGGCAGAAAAGAATTAATCCTTACAGATTCATCTTGGAAGACAATCTATGGTGGTATCCGTGACTCTGAGATTTATAACGGAGAAAGGTATGATGCCCGTCTCGCGGTGAAAAACTGGGATCTTTCGGGAACAGATGATTCAGGATGGAAGGCCGTAAAGATCAAAGACAACCCGGAGGTGAATCTGATTGCGACCTATAATGAACCTATCCGCAAAAAGGAAATCTTCAAACCTGTCAGAATTATCACCACGCCGAAAGGAGAGCAAGTCATTGATTTTGGACAGAATCTGACCGGACTGGTTACTATGAAAGTGCGTGGAAAATCTGGTGACAGGATTGTAATACATCACGCTGAAGTACTGGATAAGAAGGGAAATTTTTACACAGATAACCTTCGTGCGGCAAAACAGCAGAACGAATTCATACTGGCAGGAAATGGTGAAGAGGTTTTTGAACCACGCTTTACCTTTCAGGGATTCAGATATATCAAGGTAGAAGGATATCCGGGACCACTTACTGCTGAAAATTTTCAGGCCACCGCACTGTATTCAGACATGAAGGCAAGCGGAACATTTACCTCTTCAAATCCACTGATCAATCAACTGCAGCACAACATTCAATGGGGGCAGCGCGGAAATTTTCTGGATGTTCCCACGGATTGCCCTCAGCGGGATGAAAGACTCGGCTGGACAGGTGATGCGCAGGCATTCGCCCGAACAGCCACCTTTAACTTTGATGTTCATAATTTCTTTACCAAATGGCTGAGGGATGTAGAGTCTGACCAGATTGACGGCAGTGTACCTTTTGTTATTCCCAATGTCCTGGGCAAAAATGCAGCAGGTTCCGCAGGCTGGGCCGATGCAGCAACCATCATACCATGGGATATGTATATGGCCTATGGAGATAAAAAAATACTTGAAAACCAGTATGAAAGCATGAAGGCATGGGTCGGATTCATTGGCACCAGAAGCACTGATGATCTCTGGAATACCGGATTTCATTTTGGTGACTGGTTGTTCTTCCGCCCCTTTGATGACAACGATGGAAGATCGGCCGTGACTGACAAGTACCTTATCGCGCAATGCTTTTATGCCCGGTCGGTTGAGCTGGTCATGAAAACTGCGGGCGTACTTGGAAAGCAGGATGAAGTCAAGTACTATGGCGATTTGCTGAAGCGTGTCAGGGCCGCCTACCTAAGAGAATATCTTACGCCTGGAGGACGGCTGATTTCAGGTACTCAAACGGCCTGGGTGCTGGCACTGAATTTTGACATGCTGCCGGATGATATGAGGGCCGGAGCGGCTCAAAAGCTTGTCGATAACATAAAAAGTTATAATAACCACCTTACAACGGGATTTCTTGGAACACCCTATTTATGTCATGTGCTGAGCAGGTTTGGTCATGGAGATCTTGCATATACCTTATTGTTACAAGAGAGCTATCCATCCTGGTTATATCCTGTGAAGATGGGTGCAACCACAATCTGGGAACGCTGGGACGGAATCAAGCCGGACAGCAGTTTTCAGACGCCGGGAATGAATTCCTTCAATCATTATGCATATGGTGCCATCGGTGACTGGATGTACAGAGTGGTGGCGGGACTTGATACGGACGAATCAGCACCCGGTTATAAGGGCATAACGGTGAAACCTCTTACCGGAAATGGTCTAACCCTTGCCGATGCTACACTTGAAACCCCGTACGGAAAGGCCAGATCAGGGTGGAAAAAAGAAGGCAATGTTTTTAACCTGACCGTAGAGATTCCTGCAAACGCCTCTGCCATCATTTTTATCCCTGCAGTGGAATCCGCTAAGGTGACAGAAAGCGGGAAATCCCTTGAAACTGCATCCGGACTTACAATAATGGAATCAGGGGGAGGTTTCGTAAAAGTTAAGGCCGGTTCGGGACAGTATCAATTCACCGTCGCAGGCGATTGACTTTTAACTTCGTTGGATTATTTTTGGGGACTAAATAAAAGACCATGTTTGAGCAAAATGTAGGCGACGGAGCCAATCTTTTTATTATCATAGTTGCAATATTGAACGGTTTTATCGCAGCGCTCGGCTATCTGGACAAGCGTAAAACAGCAAAGGAAAACCCGAAACACTGATCTTTCTTCCTTCTACAGGAACTGAAAAGTTTAGGATTTTTCTATTTCCGCTATTTCTTCTTCAAATCCTCCTCTCAGGATAGGAAACCTACACCAGCTGCGGGGGTCCACATTCCAGTCATCAAAGTGAAACGAGGGTGCCAGCCTTTCTCTTTTCCACTGGTTGGCTGACCACATTCTGAAAAATCTGATGACACACTTTTTCAAATATTCAAAATCTGAAAAAGTGTCTGACAAGGACCGCAGAACTTCAGCAGGAGATTTTCTTTTAAAAATAGCTTCACGTTCTATCGCAACCAGGATATCATAAGGCATGAGGTCCTTCTCATCTGTCTGTTCCCTTTCAGGCGGTCTCAACTCTGCGGTAGGCTGAAGACCATTTACATCTTTCAATCCGTGATAACCAAGTTCCTGCTCGGCCCACTGCAACCATTTCAGGATAAAAGGTTTAGAGACACCGGCAACCGGTGCAAGGCTGCCACTGGTGTCTCCGTCCATTGTGGCATAACCCACATCTCCTTCACTTCGGTTGGAGGTAGTCAGAAGGACGGAACGGCTCTCGTTGGCCAGCATCCAGATGATCGGCGAACGAGATCTTGCCTGAATATTTTGTAGCGTCACGTCATCTGTGCCCCAGTCCAGCGGACGACCAAGGGCTTCCTCTATTTTACTGCGGTAACTCTGAACCTCCTGCTCGACAGACCAGTGATAGAATCTTGCCCCTATGGATTCTGCAAGATTTCGGGCAGAATTAAAGGTGTCCGGCGATGA
>JBMTCO010000110.1:0-8072 GCA_049430945.1 Cyclobacteriaceae bacterium | reverse complement strand
CATTAACTTTAGAAGATCCATATCATATTTCATAGTGCGGTTATACATATCTACCAATAATTTTATATTAGCAGCTGAATTTAAGCTACCACTTTGGTTGTATGGATGCATCCTGTAACCAAATAAAGTGTTATCTAACCAGATAAACTGAGGGTTTGTACTTAATATTTTGATTAAAAATTTAGTAAAAACAGGTTTTATAAGTGGTTTTAAGCCCGATTGATTTTTTTAAATCGCTGCAAATTAGCATGAAAAGCGATATTTCAATTAAAAATGCTAAAAAATTTATCAAATATTTTAACGGTGGATACTTTGAGGAAAACACGGGTCTTTTTCGGTACACATTATAGGATTTTCATTTTTAGCCCAATAAATACCCGGTAATCCCGCTTCCGGAGTAAATGCGGACAAGCCTTAGTAATCCCGGTCCTTTAGATTTCAGGACGGTTTGACCTGAAACCGCTGTAATTTTGAATCAGTCCCGGTTTATGAATCAAATCAAACGAATTTCGGTCATTTTAACTCTGCTTGCAGGGCTTCTTATATATGGTTACCTGGATTTACTTTCATATGCGGTAGGACAGGGGATAGGTCAGCTCTCTGTTGTGTGGAATGCACGGCCGATTGATGAGATTCTTGCCGATCCGCTGGCTCCGGATAGTTTGAAAGCGCAGCTGAGGTTTATCGGCGAGGTCAGGCGATATGCGATTGATTCACTTGGATTAAACGACACAGAAAATTATTCCAGCCTTTACGACCAGCAAGGCAAAGAAATTATGTGGGTGGTCACAGCATGCGAGCCATGGAATCTGAAAGAAAAAACATGGGACTTTCCCATTGTAGGTAAGGTCCCCTACAAAGGTTTTTTTTCTCCGGAAAAAGCGAAGGCAGAAGCAACACTCTGGAAGCAGCAGGGATTGGATGTCAGCATTCGGAATCCGGGCGGCTGGTCAACATTAGGCTGGTTCACAGATCCTGTATTAAGCGGAATGTTATCCCGTTCCAAAGGAGATCTGGCCAGTCTGATCATTCATGAAATGTCGCATGCCACCATTTATGTGAAGGATAGTTCAACCTTCAATGAAAACCTTGCATCCTTTATTGGTGATGAAGGAGCTAAAAAATTTCTTGCTTCAAAATACGGACCAGGTTCAAGGGAATTAAATGAATTTGTCCGCGAAGATCTTGACTATCGTACCTGGGTGGACCATATGCTGCGCGGATCTGAAATTCTGGACAGCCTGTATCAGGATGCGACATTCATCCGATCAGCCGATTCGGTAAAGCAGAGACTAAAAACCGGCGTTATCAGTCAAATAGTTTCCCGTACGGATACGCTCACACTGCCCACCATAACCGGTGCAGGCCGTTATTTTAAGAACGAATTGCCGAACAATGCCTATTTCATGTCTTTCATCCGTTACCGAGCCTTGCAGACTGATTTCTCCGGTCAATGGAAGGAAAAATTCAAGGGTGACATCCTGGAAATGATCCGTTATTACAGAGAACATTTTCCATTTCTTTGAATGCCCCGGGTCACATTAACAAATTGTTAAGGATCACTGTGTAACTTTAAGCATCCTCATTAACCGGTAATTTTGAAGTGAAGAAATTTGAAGAAATGCCCAAACCGGAAATCCGCATCCTGGCCGTCGATGATGACGATTCCATCCTTGAATTGTTGAGATATAATCTTGAGAAATCAGGTTATGAGGTAAAGACAGCCGGTAATGGTGAAGAGGCTGTGGAAATAGCCAGAAAGTTCCGTCCCAACCTAGTTCTTCTTGATATCATGATGCCCAAGATGGATGGGGTGGAGGCATGCAGACAGATGCGCGTTATGCCGGAGATGTCAGGCTCTTTTATTGTCTTTCTGACTGCAAGGTCAGAGGAATATTCTGAAGTGGCAGCATTTGATGTCGGTGCTGATGACTATATCACAAAGCCGATTAAACCCAGAGCATTGATCAGCCGCATTCAGGCCATGTTGCGCAGAGGTTCCAAAAAATCTGCCAAACCGGAATCACTTCAGTTTGGTAATCTTCAGATTGACAGGACCAGTTATACTGTAACTGTCAACGGTCAGCGGGTTGATCTTCCCAAGAAAGAATTTGAATTGCTTTATTTTCTTGCACAGCATCCCAATCAGGTATTCAGCCGTGATGATTTACTCCATAATATCTGGGGAACGGATGTTTATGTGCTTGCCAGAACGGTTGATGTTCACGTACGGAAAGTCCGTGAAAAGATCGGCGATGATTATATTTCAACTGTGAAAGGCGTGGGTTATAAGTTTAATGAAGTTTAGGTCCGGATTTTTTGATGGATGGATGCTTGCACTATTGGTTGCTGTTGCAATATCAGCGTCCACGGTCATTATATTGAGTAAGTCCAGCGGCTTTCCCTATTCTTCCCTGCTCGCCTCAGGAGTAACAGTTTTCTGGAGTTCCTTCATCATCTTGATGTTGTTTATGGAACTGGTGGTCCTGCGGGAGGCCAAAAAAATCATTCAGCTTACAAGAAAAAAGAAAAAGAAAAAGGAGACGGAGCAGCAGGAAGTATTGCTGGTTGAACGCCCCGGGCTTTTTAATCCCATGCGCCGGATGTATGAAGAGGTGTTTTCCTTTACAGCAACCAAAGAACAGGAAATTGAAGATCTGCAGAAGGCTGAAAACTTCAGAAGGGAATTCGTAGCCAATGTTTCTCATGAACTCAAGACGCCGCTGTTTGCAGCTCAGGGATTTATTCACACACTTGTCGATGGCGCTGACAAGGATGAAAAGGTCAGGAAGAATTTTTTGACCAAAGCCGCAAAGTCACTTGATCACCTGGATGATCTGGTACAGGATATCCTGAAACTTTCGCAGATAGAAACCGGGGAGATCAAAATGAAGCTTGAGCCAACGGATTTGTATCTTCTGAGTCTTGAGGTCATAGAAAAATTCCGGTCCGGAGCTGAAAAGAAAAATATCAGTCTTCAGGTTCGCCCTCCGAAAGGACCTGTGGTGGCGGAGGCTGACCGAAAATGGATTGCTCAGGTAATAACCAATCTGGTTTCAAACGCAATCAACTATTCGCCCGATGGTGGTTCGGTGGAAGTAAGGTTAAGATCATCGCGTAAATCTGTTACCCTTTTTGTTTCTGATACGGGGGAAGGAATTCCGGCCAAACATTTGTCGCGTATATTTGAGCGCTTTTACCGCGTTGACAAAAGCAGAAGCAAGGAACTTGGAGGAACAGGATTAGGTCTTGCCATCGTAAAGCATATTCTTGAAAGTCACGGTACCAGGGCAGAAGTAAAAAGTGAAGTCGGAAAAGGCTCTACCTTCAGTTTTAGTCTGGCGCGGATAAAGCAGGATTTTTAGCCGCAAAATTTTGAAATTCAACATTACCGAACATATCCTCTACGAGGATGAATCTTACCTGGTGGTCAATAAGCCGTCCGGGTTATCCTCTCTCAACGACAGGAGCGAGCCTGTTCATTTGCTTGAACTGGTTCGCAAGCACTTTCCGGCTGCAACGCTTGCCCACCGCCTGGATAAGGAAACTTCCGGGGTCATTATTCTGGCCCGTACTGAGGAGGCCTACCGGCATGTTGCCATTCAGTTTGAAGAGCGGACTGTGAAAAAGATCTACCATGCGGTCGTGGATGGTACTCCTGCCTATAATTACCAGGAGGTAGATGCCCCGATTGAGCGGCTGCCGGACGGAACGGTCCGAATTTCCGGCCGCGGCCGGCCATCGCTGACCTACCTGAACACCCTGGACACATTCAGGAACCATGCCCTTGTGGCGGCCATGCCGGTAACCGGCAGGACCCATCAGATCAGGATTCATCTGAGCCTGCTGGGCACCCCCATTACAGGGGATATAACCTACGGGGGCAAGATGTTCCTGCTTTCTTCCCTTAAAAGGGGGTATAAACCCGGTAAAGAAGGGGAGGAGCGGCCGATAATGGGAAGACTGGCCCTGCATGCAAAAAAAATTGAATTTCAGGGTCTGAACGGGCATCCTGTTCGGGCAGAAGCCCCTTACCCCAGGGATTTTAAAGCATTACTTAATCAACTTGAAAGATTCAAACCCTGAAAAAACGGGAGTGCCTTTGATTTTCCGCTTTTTGAATCTACTTTTGCGTCCCCTACGAAAAAAGGGCTTTTTTTAAAGGAAATAACAATTTAACCGTGGATCATAACAGTTACAAAACCACACACACCAACAATGCAACTGCAGAAAAGGGTTGGGTGATCGTGGATGCAAAAGATCAGGTCCTTGGCCGTGTTGCCAGCCAGATTGCAAAAGTTATTCGTGGCAAGCATAAGCCCGGCTACACACCCAATGTGGATTGTGGTGATAATGTAGTGGTTATCAATGCTGCCCAGGTAAAAATGACCGGCAAAAAGTGGACAGATCGTGTGATCTTCACGCACTCCGGTTATAACGGTGGTCAGAAAGAGCATTCTCCTTCACTGATCCGTGAAAAGCACCCTGCACGCCTAATTGAGCATGCAGTTCGTGGTATGCTCCCCGGAAACCGTATAGGCAGGAGACTTTTCACAAACCTTCATGTGTATGCAGGTGCAGAGCATCCGCATGCGGCACAGCAACCAAAAGAGATCAAGTTTTAATTCATCCGAATGCAAATCATCAACTCAACAGGCAGAAGAAAAACCTCGATCGCCCGTGTGTACATGACTCCGGGCAAAGGTCAGATCGTCGTTAATGAGCGCGAGTTCAAGGAATATTTCAAATCCGATATCCACCAGATTCTGGTGAAGCAGCCCTTCACCATCCTTCAGCAGGACGGTAACTATGATGTTACCATCAATGTTGAGGGCGGCGGTATTAAAGGACAAGCCGAGGCTATCCGCCTGGGTATTGCCCGCGCGTTGGTCGGAATGAACGAAGAGTTCAAACCCTCTTTGAGAAAAGAAGGTCTGCTGACCCGCGACAGCCGTATGGTTGAACGCAAGAAGTTCGGTCGTCGTAAGGCAAGAAGGAGATTCCAGTTCAGCAAGCGTTAATCTATTATTCAGCATCATGGCAGAAAAACCTACAATACAGCAATTGATGGATGCAGGCGTTCATTTCGGGCACCTGACCCGTAAATGGAACCCTAAGATGGCAGAGTACATCTTTATGGAAAACAACGGCATCCACCTCATAGATCTGAATAAGACTCTTAAGATGCTTGACGAAGCTACAAACGCAATGAAGTCTTATGTCCGCAGCGGACGCAAGATTCTGTTTGTCGCTACCAAAAAGCAGGCGAAAGACATTGTATCAGAGGAGGCAGCGCGTTTGAACATGCCTTTCGTAACAGAGCGCTGGCTGGGCGGTATGCTCACCAACTTTGCAACCATCCGTAAATCCCTCAGAAAACTTTCTCAGATTGAGAAGCTTATGAAGGATGAGGCTTATGACAACCTTACCAAGAAAGAGAAACTGATGCTGACCCGTGAAAAGGCAAAGCTTCAGAAGCAGCTTGGCGGTATCTCCGATCTGAACCGTCTGCCGGCCGCGCTTTTTGTTATCGATGTCAAGCGTGAGCACATCGCTGTGGCAGAAGCACAGAAGCTGAACATTCCCGTTTTCGCAATGGTGGATACCAATTCTGATCCAACTCAGGTTGATTTCCCGATTCCGGCAAACGACGATGCTTTCAAGTCTGTTTCATTGATTACCCGTTATATCGGTCAGACCATTGAAGAGGCTTTGAGTGAGCGTAAGAAAGACAAGGAAGAAGCCGGAATGAAGAAAGAAGAGAATGAAAAACGGAAAGTAGATCAGGAGGAAGAGCAGGAAGCCTGATCCATAACCAGAATGAATAAAGGATCGTCCTGCTCACTTAAAAGGGCAGGACGGTTTGTTTAAAACCATATTTGAATTATTAAACCCTAAAAGCAAAGATTATGTCAGTAGTAATAAGTGCACAGGAAGTGAATAAGCTTCGTCAGATGACCGGAGCCGGAATGATGGATTGCAAGCACGCGCTTACAGAAGCGGCCGGCGATTATGAAAAAGCCATTGAAATCCTCCGTAAGAAGGGACAGAAAGTTTCTGCATCCCGTTCCGACAAGGATGCGAAAGAGGGTTCTGTGTTTGTTAAAACCAGCTCCGACGGAACCTATGCGGCGTTAGTTGCGCTCAACTGCGAGACCGACTTTGTGGCTAAGAACGAAGAGTTTCAGGCGCTTGGCCGTCTGATTGCCGACACTGCATTTGAGAAAAAATCAGCGACAAAAGAGTCTTTGCTGGCCGAACAGGTTGGCGGACTTTCCTTACAGGATAAAATCACTGAGCTGGTAGGCAGAACCGGTGAGAAGATGGAAGTGAAGGAGTTCATTGCCATGACCGGAGAAGCTGTTGTTCCTTATATCCACGCCGGCAGCAAACTTGGTGTTTTGGTATCTCTGAAGAACACCGGAGGTGCATCAGTTCAGGATGCCGGTAAAGATGTGGGTATGCAGATTGCAGCCATGAACCCTGTTGCGGTGGACGAGAAGTCAGTTGATCAGGAGACCATTCAGAAGGAACTGGAGATTGCGAAAGCGCAGATCCTGGCGGAAGGCAAGCCTGAAAACATGGTGGAGAAGATTGCGCAGGGCAAACTCCAGAAGTTTTACAAGGAGAACACGCTGGTGCATCAGGCGTTTGTGAAGGACAGCAGCAAGACTGTTGCCCAGTATCTTGATTCAGTTGTTAAAGGCATGACTGTGGCGGAATTCCGCCGCGTGTCTATAGGTTAGTTTTTTTAATAAATTTGTTAAACTCTGCTTGCAAACGGCCGGGGGATTTTCCTCCGGCTGTTTTTTTTGGGGAATAGAGAAAAAGGGTGACTGATCGTATTTTGTGCTTTAATACCTGCTAGCGGTTTTCAGCTACAAGAATCTTGCGACAGGCTTTTATTCAATTTCTTTGGCTTCGATTATTTGAATTACGCCATTAATGCTAATGATTAGTTTATCATTCTGAAGCTTTTTCTTTTGAAGAAATTTTTGAGCAGATATTTTCATGCCCTCAATAATTTTGTCACGAATCTCCTTTAAGTCAGTGCTTTTCATAGAACTTGAGGTTTTATTTCGCGGAACTTATTATCGTTAAATCTGTTGGCTTTCTGCTAAACCGAAAGTCAATCAACCTCCAATATTCTTATCAGGCCTATCTTTACTCCTGACAGGTCAGTAAATGGAAAGGGGATCAGAACAACATCCCCCTCCTTCATTTATAGCGGACTTGCAGGTCTTCGACAGAATAAATTTCCGGTTCTGATTCCAGGAACCGAAAGTCCTCTGAGGTTGTAATCGGTTGTTGAATACCCGATGTCAAAAGACGGTCTTCATTTTTTTTGCGAGAAATTCAGCAAAATCAGAAACCTCTATCAGGTTTTGGTCAGGAAGCCTGGCAATACTATCCATTGTCCACTTGATTAATGCTTCTCGGGTCATAAAATAAATTTGAAGTCAAAATAATAGATCTCTTAGTCTATAAACACCTTATTTTCTAAAGGATAATAGGCAGCGGAAAAGAATAAAATGGATAACCACTAAGCTTACATGGGATTCTACACGAATTTCTGACTATTGAAATCTGGCACTTTACCCCGGGTGATCATTGACCATTATCAGGATCTTCACTGAATGTGAAAGACAAGCTATTTGCTCCCCCCACATCCAATATTTTCTGTAGATGTTAATTTATCCGACTTCCCGGAATGGATTATATTTAACAACATCAAAACCCCACACCTATGCCGGTAAAAGGACAAATACTAAACAACCCCACCAACGGCGACTCTTATGAGTTTTTAGAGACTGCCAGGGATTCAAACGGGGAGCGGGTAATTATGAAAGCCACTATTATGAGCAAAGGTCAGCTCGTACCCAGGCACTTTCATGTTTTTCAGGACGAGACTTTTGAGGTGCTTTCAGGACAATTGACAGTCTGGTCAGATGGACAAACCAGAACAATATCCGCAGGTGAAAAAATTTTACTGCCAAAAAATATACCCCACAATCATTATAATAATGATGATGATGATAATCCGGTGGTATATATTCACTCTGTTACCCCGG
>JBMTCO010000109.1:0-8140 GCA_049430945.1 Cyclobacteriaceae bacterium | reverse complement strand
TCCTCATCTATCCTAAGGTATTTTTCAATGAAATCGCCGGGTCTCATTTTCAATGCCGGTGCCAGGCGGTCAATATCGTTCTGATAAAAAATCGGACTGGTGGTTTTGCAACAATTGGCGCAGGAAAGACAATCAGTTTCCTCAAACACCTCTTCATGAGCCTGGTGAAATAATTTATCAAGCTCCCGGTCATTCACTTTTTTAAGACCCTTCAGGAGCTTTTTATTTTCAGCTGCTCCGGCCTCTGCTGCTTTTTTGAATTTACTCAGATCCGTCATTTATCAGTTTCTGACATTAACTCATCCAGCTCCAACCAGCGCAAAGTTTTCCCATCAATCAGTTCTGTCAGTTGTTTAAATCTGGCCGATAGCTCAGTCAGTACCTGATGGTCGGAGATACCGGAGTTCAATTTAGACTCAACATCCCTGCGCTCTGCCTCAAGTGCAGCTATATCTTTTTGCAGATTCTCAAATTCCTTTTTTTCAGTGAATGATATTTTCTTCTTTGATTTTGGTGGTTCCTCGGCTTGAACAGGCGTTGCAGCCTTTAAAGTTTCAACTGATTCATCTTTGCTTTCATCCTCCTCTGACCTGTAATCAGAGTAGTTACCGTTAAAGATCCGGATCTTTCCGTCTCCCTCAAAAATAAACAACTGATCCACCAGCCTGTCCATAAAGTAACGATCATGGGAAACAAGCAACAGGCAACCGGAGAATTTTTCCAGAAAATCTTCAAGCACGTTGAGTGTGTCCAAGTCAAAGTCATTGGTGGGCTCATCCAGAATCAAAAAATTAGGATTAAGCACAAGGACCTTGAGTAACTGAAGTCTTTTCTTTTCGCCGCCACTGAGCTTTTCAATGTAAGTGTATTGCTTCTCCGGAGGAAATAAAAACTGCTCCAGGAACCTTGAAATTGATATTTGAGTGCCATCAGAAAGCGTAATAAATTCAGCAATCTGCTTGACTTCCTCAATCACCCGGTTCGCAGGATTGAGGTCTTCCGTTTCCTGACGAAAGTACCCGAACTTTGTTGTTACACCCGGAATAACCTCACCTTTATCATGCTTCAGATTTCCGGAAAGCATATTGAGGAAAGTGGATTTACCCACGCCGTTGCGGCCAACTATTCCGATACGGTCTTTCTTTTTAAAGACGTAGTTAAAATCCGTTACGGTTGGTTTTCCATTGAAGGCTTTACAAAGATGATTGACCTCAAGAATTTTACCACCCTGCCTGGATTCGCTGATATCCAGTTCAAGTTTATCGCGCTTCAGATTTACAGATGCCTTTTCTTTCAATTCATGAAAGGCTTCAATTCTGTATTTTGCTTTAGTACCTCTTGCCTTTGGTTGACGGCGCATCCACTCAAGTTCCTTTTTCATCAGATTCCGCGCCTTGGCCACTTCCGATTTAAGCATCTCTTCGCGCTCAGATTTTTTTTCAAGGAAATAAGCATAGTTACCCTTGTAGCGATAAAGTTTGCCGCGGTCGAGTTCCACAATTTCACCGGCCACCTGATCAAGGAAGTAGCGGTCGTGGGTTACCATAATCAGGGTGATATCCTTTCCCGAGAGATACTGTTCCAGCCATTCAATAGCCTGAAGGTCCAGGTGGTTGGTCGGTTCATCAAGAATAATCAGATCAGGTGCAGATAATAATAGACGAGCCAGAAAGGCACGCTTGCGCTGGCCACCTGAAAGTGCACCAAAAGTTTTATCCAGGTCCGTTATATCCAGCTTGGATGTAATTTCCTTTACCCTTGATTCGTAGTCCCAGGCATTGAGTTCCTCCATTTTAATCAGAATCTCCTGCATTTTATCGGCCGTAGTGTCAGCATGCTGTAAGCAATGTTCATATTCACGAACAACCCGGGCAATCTCATTTTCCTCTGAAAACAACAGATCAGAGATTGTGGCAGCAGGATCTGCCACGGGCTGTTGAACAAGTGCTCCTACCCGCACGCCATCCCGGACCACTACTTCACCCTCATCTGGAGCAATCACGCCGGTAAGAATCCGTATCAGGGTAGTCTTGCCCGCACCATTCTCACCCACAAGAGCGAATTTTTCCCCCTTGCTGATGCCAATTGAAAGACCACGGAACAACCAGCGGTCATTATAGGATTTCGAAATGTTTTCTGCTGAGAGGTAATTCACTTTGAAGGGTCTGACGGGCGGCAAAGGTAACCAAAGATTCACCTTTTGAAAGGTTGTTACCAGCCGGCAAATTCTCGTAATTTTACCTTTATCAATTCTGATCAATTTTAACCTATGAATAAGTTTTCCTTCGTGGCAATCCTCCTGACCGCCGGATTATCATCCTGCATTGTATCCAAAAAGAAATTTGATGAAATGCTGGCCCAGAAAATCCGTGCAGAAAGTGAGCTGATGGACCGTTCCGCAAAATTAAGTGATTCAGAAACCTCAAATCGGGAACTTACCGGCAAGGTTCAGCAGCTCACTCAGGACAGCATCAGACTGATTTCCGAAAACGATGCTCTAAACAACAGGTTTAATACCCTTACCAGCGATTATAATCAGCTAAATACCTATTATAAAAACCTGCTGAACAGTAGCGGTAAAATGAACAGGGACCTGAGCACCCAAAAAGAGCAACTGATGGCCATTCAGGAGAACCTGGAAAGGACCAGAAAAACCAACGACTCACTGAGTGCAGGACTTGCCGAAAGAGAGAAAAAAGTTAAAGAACTCGAAACAGTTTTGAGTCAGAAAGACAAAGCTGTAAAGGCCTTGAAAGATCAGATATCAGGCGCATTGCTGTCATTTAAGGAAAGTGACCTGACCGTAAAAGTTAAAAACGGAAAGGTCTATGTATCTCTGGCTGAGCAGCTTTTATTTCAGTCAGGGTCCATTGAAGTAGATTCTAAAGGTGTTTCAGCACTGCAGCAACTCGCAAAAGCACTGAAGGACCAAAAAGGCATTCAGATTATGGTGGAAGGACATACCGACAATGTTGGTATGGCCAAGCCGATACCCTATATGCAGGACAACTGGGACCTCAGTGTACTGCGCGCAACATCCATCACGCGGATTCTTACAAAAGCCGGTGTTAGTCCGATGCAGATTACAGCGTCCGGAAAAGGTGAATTCTCACCGCTTATTCAGAATTCAACTAAAGAAAATAAACAGCTGAACCGCAGGACAGAGATTATTATTACCCCTCAACTGGATGAGTTATTCAGAATTCTTGAAAACAATTAATTCCCTAATCGCAACCTCTTTTTATATATGAAAAGATTTTTTACCCTGCTCCTAGTATTTTTTTCACTTTTTGTCGCTGATGCGCAGAAGAAAAAACAAGAAGGAGAAACTACACAGGCACCACCGGCACCACCCCGGCAAAATTCAATTGAATCCAAAACATCTGGACTAAAAAAATACCCTGGCTATTTTGACTTCTGGGTAGATGAAAAGCAGGATAAGGTTTTTCTGCTCATCGATAAGTTTGACTCCGAATTCATGTATGTGGAATCACTTACTGCAGGTGTTGGCTCAAATGACATAGGCCTTGACCGCAACCAGCTTGGAAAAGAGCGCGTGGTAAAATTCGAACGCCGTGGCCCTAAGGTTTTACTCACAGAGGTAAATTACGGATACCGTGCAAACAGTGAAAATAAAATGGAACGCCTTGCCGTCGAACAGGCTTTTGCACAGTCCGTGCTCTGGGGATTTCAGGTTGTTGCGGAGGACAATGGAAACGTGCTTATTGACCTCACTGATTTCCTGATTCAGGATGTGCATGAGGTTATCGGAAAATTGCGTTCCACCCAGCAGGGAAATTATACCATGGACAAATCCCGGTCTGCTCTTTACTTGCCGTCAACAAAAAATTTTCCTAAAAATTCAGAGTTTGAGGTTACACTCACCTTCACAGGAAACCCGACCGGAAGCTATATCTCCACTGTTGCGCCTACTGCCTCAAGTGTAACCGTGCGCGAACATTTGTCCTTCATAGAGTTACCTGATTCAGATTATAAACCACGGGAGTTCGACCCACGGGCCGGTTATTCACCCGGAATTTCATACATGGATTATGCAACACCTGTCAGTGAGCCCATTCAGAAAAGATTTATTTCACGCCATCGTCTGAAAAAGAAGAGTCCGGATGCAGAACGCAGCGAGGCAGTGGAACCCATCATCTATTACCTTGATCCGGGAACACCCGAACCTATCAGGTCCGCCCTTCTTGAAGGTGCGCGGTGGTGGAACCAGGCATTTGAAGCAGCAGGATTCATCAATGCCTTTCAGGTTGAAGTACTCCCTGATCATGCAGACCCAATGGATGTGCGATACAACATGATCAACTGGGTGCACCGCAGCACACGTGGCTGGTCTTATGGTTCATCTGTAATGGATCCCCGTACAGGAGAAATCATAAAAGGCCATGTAACACTTGGCTCACTGAGAGTGCGTCAGGATTTTCTGATTGCAGAAGGCCTGCTTGCACCTTATGAAACCGGTAAGCCTGTTTCAAAGGAAATGGAACAAATGGCAGTAGCCCGTCTGAGACAGCTTTCTGCTCATGAGGTAGGACATACGCTGGGCCTCTCACATTCCTACGCATCCTCTGCCGAAAATCTGGCCTCCGTCATGGATTATCCACATCCTGTTGTGAAACTTAAGGACGGAAAGGTTGATCTGAGTCAGGCATACGATGATAAGATCGGAACTTTTGATAAGGTAGCCATCAACTGGGGCTATCGCGAATTTCCTTCAGGCACGGATGAAAAATCGGCACTTAATAAAATCCTTACAGACTCACACAAAGCAGGTCTGACCTTTTTATCTGATCAGGACGGTCGACCCTTGGGCAGCGCTCACCCATACACGCACCTTTGGGATAATGGCGCAGATGCAGCGGACGAATTAAACAGGATTATGAACGTGAGGAGCATAGTGCTCAAAAATTTTGGTGAAAAAAATATCCGTGAAGGATCCCCTATGGCCACCATTGAGGAAGTACTCGTGCCAATGTATTTCCTGCACCGGTACCAGACCGAAGCTGCATCAAAAGTTATTGGAGGACTAAACTATCGTTATGCTTTACGGGGCGACGGTCAGCCGGTAACTGAATTTGTTCACCCGGCCACACAGATGAAGGCACTGGATGCTTTACTCAATACTGTCAGTGCTTCTTCTTTGCAGTTGCCTGAAAGTCTTATGAGGAATATTCCGCCCCGGCCACTTGGATACGTCCGTCACCGCGAACTGATTAAAATTAAAACTGAACTTACTTTTGATCCATTGTCACTGGCAGAGACTGCGGCAGATCTGACTTACAGCCTGCTGATGCACCCTGCCCGGGCCAACCGGCTTGTAGAGTACCATGGAAGAGATCAATCACAGCCCTCTCTTGAAGCAGTGCTGGACAAAATTATCATACATGCATTCCGTTCCGGAAATACCAACGGGCATACCGGTAATATTCAGATGAACATTGCAACAGCTGCACTTATGAACCTTGCCCGCCTGAGCGTGCACCGGGGTGCTTCCACACAGGTCAAAGCGATTTCAATGATGCGGCTTGAACAACTGAAGAGCTGGCTTACCCGTCCGCAAAATTTTCAGTCCGATGAAACGATGCGTGCCTTTCACATGTGGTGCGCATCAGTGATTGACAGATTAAAAGAGAATCCGGATGAATTCAGGTCTGAACCGGCTCTTCCTGCTCCTCCCGGTCAGCCCATTGGAAGCGACGAGGGGATATGCCCGGGATGGTGATAGTTTCAAAAATCTTTTATGAAGAGGCTGCGCTCGAAACCGCAGCCTTTTTTTATGGAATTCCGGAACAAAGCCTTAAAGTACCCGAAGCCGGAATCGAACCGGCACAGTGTTGCCACCACTAGATTTTGAGTCTAGCGCGTCTACCAGTTCCGCCATTCGGGCAATTTTCACAAAACATAAAACCGTTGATTTTTTTTAACGGACGGCAAATATGTTGAAACTTTCTTTGTGTTTCAAGTGTCGCTGAATCCGGTCGGAGTTGAAAACCAATAATCTTATTTAATTGAAAATTCCACGGGCATCCGGGCCTGAATGCCACCATATTCTTTCAACTTATGGTATTGCCGCATCAGTACTCTTTCGGATGGACCGGCTAGCTCAACAAGCGGATCCTTAGGTGCGAAAATTTCCTTTTCTCCGCTTTCAAAAAGCTTATCGATTAAAGTCTTGGGCTTAGGATAATAACGGATCTTATAATCTTTTGCGCCCGAAGCTTTGGCTGCCAGACTGATTGCATCATCCAGCCCGCCAACAACATCTACCAGTCCGTTTTCCTTAGCCTGCAGTCCTGTCCATACCCTGCCTGAGGCAATCTTTTTAAGGTCGTCCTGTGACATACCTCTTCCCTCAGCGGCCTTCCTTGTGAAGATTTCATAAATCTCGTTCGTCTGCCCTTGCCAAATAGAGCGTTCAGCATCATTCAGCGGACGGAAAAAAGTGAAAAGATTACCCGTTTCTCCTGTTTTTACTTCTTCAGTGGTAAGGCCGATTTTATTTCCAAGAAATCCACTCAGGTCAAACAGCACAGAAAATATTCCAATAGAGCCGGTGATCGTGGTTGGTCTTGCAACAATCGTGTCGCAGGCCATAGCAAGGTAGTAACCACCGGAGGCTGCATAATCAGACATGGATGCAATAACAGGCTTCTCCGCAGAAGTGAGTACAATTTCACGCCACATATCATCTGATGCATTATATGAGCCACCGGGTGAATTAATGCGCAGCACCACTGCCTTGACCTTATCAGATTTTCTGGCGCGCCTCAAGGCCTCAATCATAGATACTGAACCCACTACCCCATTGTCTGCTTTTCCCGGCATAATGGTACCATCTGCAACGATTACAGAAATTTCATCTGTTTTTGGAGTCTGTTTCTCTATGCCGGCTTTTCTGTATTCACTGTATTTAATAAAAGGAATGCGCGCATCCTTTTCCAGGTCAAGCCTTGAACGAATTTCTTGATGCAGTCCATCTTCATATAACAAACTGTCTACCAGACCATGTGTTACTGCAAGAGATGCGCTCCTGACCAGCATCTTGTCAGAGATGTTTCGGAGCATTTCGGCCGGAATATTCCGGTCTTCTGCTATTCTGCTGATCATTTCAGAATATACAGAGGCCAGCAATTCATTAAGCTGCAGTCTGTTTTCGTCGCTGAGGTTATCCCTTAGAAACGGCTCAACTGCACTTTTAAACTCCCCGACCCGGAATACCTCAGGCTTGATCTCCAGCTTGTCAAACATCTTTTTGAAAAACATTACCTCTGCAGACAAGCCATTGAATTCAATCATTCCATTGGGACTGAGATAAACACGGTCGGCAACAGAAGAAAGGAAATATGCATTTTCAGCATATGCCCCGGCCCAAGAAATAACCCACTTCCCGCTATTTTTAAAATCCTTCAGACTGCTGCGTAATTCCTCAATTGTCGCGGGTCCCGCCCCAATCATTTCAGTTTGCAATAGAATGCCCTTAATCTTAGGATCATCCTTTGCATTCCGTATCGCTTCTTTCAGCTGCAATAATCCCAACGTCATATCAGTGCCGTCCGGAAACAAACCTGCAACAGGGTCCTCAACTTCTTGTTCTGCCACAGGAACATTGAGCCTGAGAAGTAATACAGAGTCATCTTCAACAGAGACAGCCTCACCCGCCTCCGAAATAGATATAAGGATGAATATTCCTAAAATTGTAGTTGCAATCAGTGCAACCATGGTTCCGAGACAAGACGAAAGAAGATTTTTAAAAAAGCTCATAAGGCGGGTTTGCCTGCAAAAATAACAATAGAATGTTATCCGCATTTCTGCTGTTAGGCACAAACCTGGGTGATCGTTTGCAGAACCTTAGTTCTGCCAGGCAGAAACTTCGTGCACTTGGTGTCATTTCAGGTGTGTCAAGAGTGTATGAAACAGAGCCCTGGGGTATCAGTAATCAGCCTTCCTTTTACAATCAGGCTATAAGGCTCGAAACCGGTCTTTCTCCCGATTCATTATTGACGGAATTAAAAAACATTGAAATAATCTGCGGCAGAACCGATGCGGTACGGTGGGGACCAAGAGTCCTGGATATTGACATCATGCTATTTGATGTGCCCGATGCTGGTACCAGATTTTACAC
>JBMTCO010000108.1:0-8375 GCA_049430945.1 Cyclobacteriaceae bacterium | reverse complement strand
GAGGTACTCCACCATTTACTCCCGAGACGTGTCACATCCGATCTAGCAGCACCACCACCGATAACAGCAGTGTTTTTCTTTTTTCTGATTGCCCGAAGCATTTTGGATGCGAAAATATCCGGATCCATTCCTTTTGCTGTCGCGTTGTCCATAGAATTAATTTTTGATCCGTCGCCGTTCAATGCGTTGTAGGTTATATTGGTCCGCACCCAGCCCGGTGCTATCAGAGTCACAGAAACACCCTTGCTTTTTTTCCAAAGTTCTGCGCGCAGTGAATCAAAATATCCATGAAGTGCATGCTTTGCTGCCGCATAGCCGCTTCGAAACGGGGTTCCTATGAAACCCATCACACTGCTTACCACCACAAGGTGACCGCTGTTGCGTTCAGTGAAATGTGGTGTAATATGCTTTGAAAGCGCAACGCAGGAAAAATAATCCACCTCCATGATTTCCCTGTCCACTTCCAGGGTCGTGTACTTCGCAAGACTGCGTTGCGCGATCCCTCCATTCATTATGATGACATCAATGTGACCCCAGAAAGAAATTGCTTTTGTTACGATGTCTTTAAAAGATTCAGTTGACTTCAAATCAAATGGCAGGATACGGATCCGGTCATCTTTTGAACAGGAATTTTTTACGCGCTCCAGTTCTGATTCCCGTCTGGCAGAAATTATGAGTTTTGAACGACTGTAGTCCAGAGCCTTTACCAGCGCTTCACCTATTCCTGAGGAGGCCCCTGTAACCCAAATAACCTTGCCCATGAAATGATTCATATTTATTGTTTTTAAGTCCGAACTCTGTCATAAACCACAAAGTCAAAAGAAAAAGCATGGCGGTTGTCTGAAGGATGATGAATTCTTTTTGTCTCCTTCCAGTCAGTAAGATTAATAGCTGGAAAAAAAGTATCCCCTTCTATTGAGGCATCAATTTCTGTGAGATATAAAGAATCAGCCATACCAATAAAAAGCCGGTATATTTCTGCTCCGCCGATAATAAAAATCTCTGATGGGTTCTCCGAGGCAGCTTGTTTCAGGGCTTGCTCAGCATCATGGCTAACATAAATTCCATTTGAAGTAAAATTATTTTGTCTGGTGAGCACAATATTCATCCTGCCCGGAAGTGGTCTGTATTTAGGTGGAATTGAATCAAAATTTTTTCTTCCCATAATAACGGGATGCCCCATGGTGGTCTGCATGAAATATTTCATATCATCCGGGAGGCGCCAGGGCAAATCATTATTTTTTCCGATTACCCTGTTTTTATCCAACGCTGCGATTAATGAAATCTTCATAGCTAAATTTTATTTCCCCGGAAAAAATCCTGAATATTCATTCGTTTCTTTCCTTCGGGTTGGAGGTTGATAATACTGAGCCAGCCGTCCATGCAACGCACTTCAAGTTTATCCCTGCCGTCAGAAAAAATGGATCCAGGACTTCCATCCTTTATGGAGGATGAAATAACTGCCTTGAAGATTTTAAAGGTTTTAGTATTTAATTCAGTCCATGCTCCTGGGTAAGGACTTAAACCACGAATCAGATTCAGGCATTCCCGGGTTGATTTTGTCCAGTCAATTTTACAGGTTTCTTTGAAAATTTTTGGTGCAACCGGGAGGTTTCCGGCGATGACCGGCTGAGGTATTTCAACGGCAGTGCCCACTGCAATAGCATTTACTGTTTTTACAATAAGGTCCGCGACTTTTACCATTAGACGTTCATAAAGGCTTCCTGCATCATCCTCAGGGAATATTGGCTCCCGTTCAACAAAAAGGATGTTCCCTGTGTCTATCACATGCTTCAGTCTGAAAGTAGTTATTCCTGTTTCAGTTTCATTGTTTATAATCGCATGGTTGATTGGTGCAGCACCTCTGTATTTAGGCAGTAGGGAAGCATGCAGATTAACCGAGCCGAGTGCCGGCATAGACCATACGGATTCCGGAAGCATTCTGAATGCGACCACTATAAAAAGATCCGCCTGAAAGGATTTAAGATCATTAATGAATTCGTCTGATTTAAGCTTTTCGGGTTGAAGCACCGGAATGGAATGACTTAACGCGCACGATTTTACAGGTGATGATGCAGGGATCAAACCTCTTCCTCGGGGCTTGTCGGGGGCAGTTACAACCGCGACAATCTTATGATTACTTTGAATGAGCGCTTCCAGCGATGCGACTGCAAATTCCGGAGTGCCCATAAAAATTATTCTAAGATTTTTCATCAGTTCTTTTTGTATAGAAAAAAGACTGCAATTTCATTAATAAAAGTTCATAAAATAAAACTTTATAATAGGAATTCAGAGTCAACTGGCAGAGGTTGTCTTTGATTTTGGCAAACCAACAATTAAGGCTTAATCAACATTACGCTGCTTTTTAATCTTGGAATGTTCAATCTCCAGTGAAACCAGTCGGGCAATGATAACAACCGGGTATAACATACCGAACATGGACTGAAAAATCACGATTGACTTTGAAAAAGGATCTGCAGGAATAATATCTCCGGCACCGACAGTTGTCTGAATTGTAAAAGAGAAATAAATCAGATAAGCCAGTGACATTTCTGAGGGATCGTGACCGGAAAAAATAAAGTTAGCGTTGTCAATTATATACACATAGAAGTATAAAAAGGAACACACCAGCCCGATGAGTATATAAACAACGATGGCACCCATTACTCTGTGAGAGGTGACTTCATTGTCATCACGGACCACATATCTGAATAATAGTACTGATAGCATCCCAAAGAATACTATAGAAGTAACCAGGTCTATTTTTTGAATAAGCGGGTCATTGACCAGGTATTCAAGGCCTCTGAAAATAAATGCGGCGATTGCAAGGATTCCAAGTATTTGTTTCAGGTAGCCATTTTTCAGGTTGTCATCTACCGATGCACTGAAGTATCCGGAAAGTAATATCAGGTTAAATACCAGGTCCTGAACAGCTTCTTCCCATGGCTCCTGATCTGAAAAGGGGAGCCAGGTGACGATACTGACAAACAGATAAACAAGTAAAGCGATCAGGCTTCTTTCCTGAGTCCAGTAGGTAAGGTTTGAGTTCCAGAGCTCTGAGATACTTTTTTTCATAATAAATCAGCAGCAAATTTAATCTTCCAGCAGTCATCAAAAAAATCAATTACTGCTTTAGTGTCATTTCAATAATGGTGTCAATTTCCTGCCTTTGTGAAATTGGAACCCGAATTGATAAACCGAGTTCATTTTCTATGAATTTGAGGGGTGTTTTGTCTTTATAAAGTGTAACAGAGGTTACCCGCTTTCCGGTCGATGGAATGTTCAAGGTTTCATCCTGCAGGTCCATAAGGTGGATCCAGACCTTATTACCTTTTTGAGTTGTTACACCCCAGGGCCGCGGAGACACCGGTCCGGCTTTTGTGCTATAGATGGTCTCTCCGTTTATCCTGAGCCATTCACCCATCTGCCGGAGCAGCTGGCTATGCTCAGGCTGGATACGTCCATCCGGCATAGGACCGACATTGAGCAGGAAATTTGCACCGTACCCTGAGGCCTTCACCAAATAACGTATAAGATCTTTCAGACTTTTGTGTGATTTATCCTGCAGATTAAAACCCCAGCTGTGATTGATGGTTTCGCAGGTCTCCATCGGGAGGTTTCCTATTTTCTGATCTCCAGAAAAACCTGTGGTATTATTTCCCGGAAGATCTTTTTCAAACATCTGGAAATCTTCTCCTTCAAACGGTGCCAGGTGGTGGTTGCTACCAACAAGTGCTGCAGGTTGCAACCGGTGGATAAGATCATAAGTTTGTCGCAGGCGCCAGTCAGCTTTTGGTTTATCCCACATTCCGTCAAACCAAATTCCTGCAACTTGTCCATAGCCGGTCAGCAATTCAGTCAGCTGGGCATCCATATAGTCCAGGTAATTATACCAGTTGCCTTCTTCTTTCCGCCCTGTGTAACCAGAACCTGTATTTCCTGTCGGGAAGTAATCAGGATGATGCCAGTCAAGCTGGGAGTGATAAAAGAATAATTTGATGTCCTGCTTCCGGCATTCCTCGGCAAGCATTTTCAGAATATCTTTTCCATAGGGTGTTTTTTTCACAATGTTATAATCTGAGACCTTACTGTCCCACATTGCAAATCCGTCATGATGTTTACTGGTGATGGTAATGTATTTCATTCCAGCCTCTTTTACCATTCGGACCCACTCTGATGCATCAAAGGCAACAGGATTAAAAAATGCAGGTATTTTCTCGTAAGTGGTAACCGGAATACGCTGATTGTTCATGACCCACTCACCATCTCCAAGTACACTGTAGACACCCCAATGGATGAAAAGACCAAATCGTGCATCCTGAAACCAGGACCGTGACTGAAGGTTTTCAGGTGTTGGTGCGTATGGCTGTGAGAATAATAATGTGCTGATCAGCAACAAAGGAAGTACCAGACGAATGCGCATAGTTAATGGTTTTTTTAAATATCCTAAAAAATGTTGAGTAAATTTCGCCCTGTTCATTTGAATGGCCTGAAACTGCCCAGAAAAACAAAATTGATATGAGATACCTTCCTGTTGATCCATCCCTTTTTATTTCAAACAGAAAGCGACTTGTTCGCGAAATGCAGAATGAGAGTCTCGCTGTTTTTAACAGCAATGATATCATGCCTACAAATGCGGATGGCACTATGCCCTTTCGCCAGAACAGTGATCTGTTTTATCTAACCGGCGTGAATCAGGAAGAGTCTGTATTGTTGCTTTGTCCTCAGTTTCCTCAGCCCCACCTGAGAGAGATTCTTTTTTTGCGTGAGCCAAATGAGCTCCTGGAAAAATGGGAGGGCCATAAATTTTCAAAATCAGAAGCAAAGGCTGTCTCAGGAATTAAAACCATTATGTGGCTTTCTGATTTTCATAAAACTTTTCACCATTTGATGGTGATGGGTGGTGTAAACAGGGTTTATCTCAATACCAATGAACATTATCGTTCTGATATAGTAGTGCAAACCAGGGATGCCCGATTCATTGAATGGTGTAAAGCTGCCTATCCATTGCATCGTTATGATCGGGTTGCACCATTGATGGCTGATTTGAGGTCTTCAAAACAACCGCAGGAAATAGAACTTCTTCAAAAAGCTTGTGATATCACAGAAAAAGGCTTCCGCCGCATTTTAAAATTTATAAATCCCGGTGTTGCAGAGTATGAGATTGAAGCAGAGTATCTCCATGAATTTATTCGTAACAGATCAAGAGGTTTTGCATATCAGCCTATTATAGCTTCCGGAGTCAACAATGTCATTCTCCATTATACTGAAAATAACAAGGTATGTCGTGATGGAGATTTGGTGCTTTTGGATGTGGGTGCTGAGTATGCCGGTTACAATGCCGATCTCACAAGAACTATTCCGGTTAGTGGTAAGTTTACCAAAAGACAGAAGTCAGTATATAATGCAGTTCACCGAGTAATGAAAGAGGCTAAGGCCATGCTTGGAACTTCCGTAGTATATTTTGAATATCACAGAGAAGTTGAAAAAATTATCACTTCGGAGCTTGTCGGATTGAAACTGATTTCAAAAAGTGATGCAAAAGACAAAGCTTCCGCCGCATTCCGCAAATACTACTATCATGGCACTTCCCATATGCTCGGCCTGGATGTCCATGACGTGGGTGATATGCATGCCAAAATGAAGGAAAATTCAGTCTGGACCATTGAACCCGGAATTTATATTAAGGAGGAGGGATTCGGCATACGGCTTGAGAATAATGTGGTGATTGGGAAAAAGGGTGTTCGTGACCTGATGAAAAATATTCCGCTTGAAGCCGAAGAGATTGAAGATCTGATGAATTCCAAATAAACATACCATGAGTGAAATAAATTCAAATAGTGCTCCGGAGCCGGTAGGTGCTTATCCTCATGCCAAAAAGGTTGGTAATTTGTTATTTCTTTCCGGCGTTGGCCCGAGAAAAAAAGGATTTAAAGATATTCCGGGGGTAACACTTGACGCAGACGGAAATATCATTTCTTATGACATTGAGCTTCAGTGTCGTTCAGTTTTTGAAAATGTTAAATTGATTCTCGAAGCTTCAGGAGCGCGCTGGGAAGATCTTGTGGATGTTACCGTATTTCTGACTAATATGAAAAGTGATTTCCCTGCTTTTAACAGACTTTATGCAGAATACTTTTCATCTGTAAGACCCTGCAGAACTACTGTGGAAATAAATAAGCTCCCGACACCAATTGCAGTGGAACTAAAATGTATCGCCCACCTGGGCTGACAACTAAAAATGTGTCCAGCCCTGGGCCTTCAGCATTACCTGATGTCCTGCTTTTGTGATCATAACATGCTCGCCCTTTGCCGCATGCATATGACCAATAAGATGAATGTCCGGATGATTTTTGATTTTTTCCAGATCTAACTGCTTGACGGTAAATAACAATTCATAATCCTCTCCGCCATTCAGTGCAAATGTGATGGGATCCATTCTGAATTCAACAGCTGTTTCGTATGTCTGATGATCAATCGGAATTTTGTCCTCAAAAATTTTAACCCCCATTCCTGATTGAGCACCTAAGTGAAATAATTCAGAGGCCAGTCCGTCTGAAATATCAATCATGGAAGTCGGGACCAGATTTAATTCTTCAAACTCATGAATAATGTCCATACGGGCCTCAGGTTTTAATTGCCTTCCGACTACATATTCAGATTTCTGAAGATCAGGTTGTGCCTCCGGATTTGAAAGGAAAACTTCTTTTTCTCTTTCAAGTACCTGCAATCCTGCATAGGCTCCGCCGAGGTCTCCAGTCACGCAGATGATATCGTTATTTCCTGCTCCAGAACGGTACACAACTTTATCAGGCGTAGCAAATCCTGTAAGTGTAACAGATATCATAAGTCCGGACGCCGATGAGCTGGTATCTCCGCCAACCAGGTCCACACCATATTCTTTGCAGGCAAGTCGCATACCCTCATACAATTCATCCACAGCCTCCAGTGAAAAGCGGTTACTGATGGCCAGGCTCACCAATGCCTGCGCAGGTTTGCCGTTCATGGCGGCAATGTCAGAAACATTTACTGCGATGGACTTGTATCCCAGATGTCTGAGCGGAACATAACGCAGGTCAAAGTGAATACCTTCCAGCAGCATATCCGTTGTCAACAACAAAAGTTTGTCACCTGATCGCACTACTGCGGAATCATCTCCAATGCCTTTTACCGTAGTTGGGTGATTAAGTTCTATTCTTTCTGCCTGGCGACGGATTAATCCGAATTCACCGAGATTTGAAATTTCAGACCGCTGATCACTCATATGTCATTATTTATATCCTGACAAATCTCTACCAGTACCCCTTCAGTTGATTTGGGGTGTAAAAAGGTAATCATTTTATTATCTGCTCCGCGCCTGATTCCCCCTGGAGCAAACTCAAATCCTTTTTCCTTCAGTTCTTTTTCCTTTTTGGAAATATCATTGACCTGAAATGCCAGGTGGTGAATGCCCTCGCCTTTCTTTTCAAGAAATTTTGCGATAGGGGAGTCAATGCGTGTGGCTGAAAGCAGCTCAATTTTAGTTTCACCTACCTTAAAAAAAACAGTCTGAACGCCCTCTGATTCAACTGTTTCTGATTTGTAGGCCTCTGTGCCCAGCAGCCTGGCAAACAATTCTGTGGCTGATTTTGAATCTCTTACGGCAATGCCGATATGCTCAATCTTTTCCATTCCTGTGATTTGAATCCGGAGGTTGGCCGGATTATTTATTTTTGCCCGAAATTCGTGAAACTTTTTCAGGATTTATTTTGTTTACCTAAATCGACAAGAATTGAATTGCTGATATTTATACCTTTTTTGAAGCTAAAACCGCAATAATATGATCAGTGTTACAGAAAAGGCCAAAACGAGAATCCATGAGCTCCTTACCGCAGAGGGAAAACCGGTCGAAAGTGCAGTCAGGGTTTCTGTAAAAGGCGGTGGCTGCAGCGGGCTGATGTACGACCTTGGCTTTGACACGGAAATTAAACCTGCCGACCAGGTCTTTGAAGATAAGGGTGTAAAAATTCTTGTCGATAAAAAGAGTATGTTGTATCTGCTCGGAACTACCCTGGATTTTTCTGATGGACTGAATGGAAAGGGCTTTCAGTTTATCAATCCAAATGCCACGAGAACATGTGGCTGCGGAGAAAGCTTCGCAGTCTGAACTTTTTTAAAAACCGGACAGGTAAATAAATACCTTATTACCGGTTAATCTGCCGGATAGGGGATGTAGACGAATTTATGAAAGTCCCCGTCGATGACAAACAGACAGCAGAATTCATCCGGATCCTTATAATTTTCCCTGAACAGGCTCTCCTTATTTTTATCTACGAGTTCCCGTTGTATAAACTCATCCAGGTAGGTTACGTAATAATTCCACTCAAGATCCAGCC
>JBMTCO010000107.1:0-8392 GCA_049430945.1 Cyclobacteriaceae bacterium | reverse complement strand
GCAAAAAATACTCTTGATAAAAATTATCTGTGGCTGGCCGAAAAACAATTCGGGGCAGAGATTGTCGCTGAAACCGAAGCAATTAAAATTGAATTTGAGGATCTAAAAAAAGAATACACGATTACACTGCGATCAGGATTGGGTTGGAATAAAAAAACTTCCATAGTAAAATCTTCAGGTCTCGTGGTGGCCGGCGGTGTTCTTGGAACACTGCACCTGCTGCTCACACAAAAATATGTCACAAAAACACTCACGCGGTTGTCTGACCGGCTTGGGGAAAATCTGCTCACCAACAGCGAGATGCTGAGTGGCGTGGTTGCTGCTGACCGCCGGCTAAACTACGGCCTTGCCATCAGCAGCGTCTTTGATCCCGACGACCATACACATATAGAACTGTGTAAGTTCCCCGATGGCTCAGGTTCTATGTATAAACTGGCGATGCAGGCAGCAGGACCTGGGTCACCTCCCGTACGAACGATGAAAATGTTTGCCAACATAGTTCGCAAACCCGGTCAATTCATCCGCTCCTTTTTTGCAGTGAATCCTGCCCCGAATTCAGTTATACTTCTGATTATGCAAACATTGCATAATGCAATGAAAATGAGGCTGAAACGAGGGTTGTTCGGATGGAAACTTGTAATCAATAACAAGAGCAACCGGAAAGTTCCAAGCTACATTGCCGCCGGTCAGGATGTGTTGTACAGATATGCAAAAAAAGTGAACGGCGTTCCCATGAACGCAGCAACAGAAATTCTGTTCGGGCTTTCATCCACTGCACACATTCTCGGTGGCTGCCCTCCCGGCGCAATTGAAGCCGAAGGGGTAGTGGATCCGGATTTTAAAGCCTTCGGATATGAGAACTTTTATATTCTGGATGGCTCGGTAGTTCCCTGCAATCTCGGAGTCAATCCCTCACTTACAATTACCGCACTTAGCGAATATGCGATGTCGCGGGTTCCTGTAAAACCCGGACCTCCGGTAGTAAATCTGGAAGCCCGTTTGAAACAGCCTCAATCTTTTATCAAAGTCTAAACGATTCAATCTCCATGTCACCTGAAGAAGAACGGCTTATCCCGTATCTGTCACAATTTGTTACGGAACATAAGCTGGCGCTGATGGAACGCATCCTGTCTTACCGCACGCGATACCTGACGGTGGTGATGGAAGATCTGTATCAGTCACAAAATACCAGCGCCATCATCCGGACGTGTGAGTGCATGGGCATTCAGGATGTGCATGTGATCGAACATTATGCCCGTTACGGCACAAACAAAAAAGTCCTGAAGGGCTCTCATTATTGGATGGACATCATCAAACACCGGGTGCGTCACGAACGCAACAGCATCGCCTCTGAAATCACCGGATTAAAAAACAATGGCTATCGGATTCTCGTCACTTCAGTTGATCCAGGATCCAAACCTATTCAGGAAGTAGATGTCAGTGCAGGCAAAGTTGCACTCGTCATGGGTAATGAACTCAAGGGAACCTCTGAAGAAGTAATGGCCTGTGCGGATGAACTGGTGCATATCCCAATGTACGGTTTCACCGAAAGTTTTAATGTCTCCGTATCAGCCGCGATTTGTCTTTCCATTCTGCGGGAAAAAATGACCACCGCTTCCGGCCGAGCTTGTCAAGGCCCTGACGAAAATCAACCTTACTGGGGATTATCCGCACCGGAAAAAAATATCCTCAGACTTAACTGGTTGCGAAATATGGTTAAGCGTTCTTCCGTTCTTGAGAAGGAATTTTTGAGGTCTTTAAAGTAAATTTGCATTATAATATTTTTTAACCGGATGTTGCGAACGGCAGGAGGGCTTATTCTTTTTATTCTGGCAGCAGGAATTTTTTTTATCGCCGGAACCAATATCTGGGTTGTCCGGTCTGCACGCGATCTGATCATTGAAGATCCCGACAGTCTCCCGGATTATGAAACTGCCCTGGTTCTTGGAACAAGTAACCGCACCCGCGCAGGTAAACCCAATCCGTTCTTCAACAACCGCATGGATAAGGCAGCCCAGTTGTACAACATGCATAAGGTGGACAGGTTTATTGTAAGCGGCGACAACCGTCGGGCCGATTACAATGAACCTGAAATGATGCGCAAAGCCCTTCGCGCCCGCGGGGTGCCCGGTTCCGTCATCATTCCCGACAGGGCAGGCCTCCGTACATTTGACTCCATATTAAGGAGCAAAACAATTTTTGGAAGCAATTCTCTTATTGTCATCACGCAGCCCTTCCACGCGTACCGCGCACTCTTTATCTGTAAGAACCTCGGGATTCCCGCAGTTGCCTTCGTCGCACGCGAACCCGGCGAGTATGCAGGCCCTCAGGTCTATATCCGCGAGTACTTTGCACGCACCCTGGCCGTGCTTGAAAGCTGGGGTTCAGCTATTATTTTAAAATAGCCTCTTTCCACCATACTTTTGCGGCCGTGAAAAGAAGTTTCCTCTCTGTTTTTCTGTTTTTCGCCCTCTTCTCAGCATGCCTTTCGGCACAGGCCCAGCGAACTACTGTCACCGGAAAGGTTACCGATGCCGGCTCCGGCGATCCCGTGCCCTTCGCCAGTGTATACTTTAAAGACTCAGGAACAGGGACAACTACTGATTTCGATGGTAATTTCTCTCTCACTACCGACCAGCCAGGCGACTCCCTGACCACTGCTTTCGTAGGCTACCGTCCACGGACAAAAGCGATAAAAAAAGGCGTAACACAGTCCATCAATTTCCAGCTTGAAGAAAATATCGTAACGCTTGAAGAAATAATAGTCCGCCCCGGCGAAAATCCCGCCATCGCGCTGATGCGCCAGGTGATCAAAAACAAGGAGGCAAATGACAAGCGTAAGTTGTCCGCCTTTGAATATGATACCTACACGAGAATTGAAGTCGATGTAGATAACATGACCGAAAAATTCCGACAGCGGAAAATCGTACAGAAAATCACCGCTGTGCTTGACAGCATCGAACAACTTGCCGGCGAAGATGGTCAGCCCATACTTCCAATCATGATCTCAGAAAGCGTCTCCAAAGTTTTTTACCGCGATAACCCTGCACTGAAAAAAGAACGCATCCTTAAAACAAAGATTACCGGCCTTGGTGTGGAAGATGGAACCACCGTAACGCAGATGATTGGTTCTTCTTTTCAGGAATATAATTTCTACCAGAACTGGCTCAACATCGTTACAAAAGATTTCATTTCTCCGCTTGCTGATGGATGGCGGCTGTACTATGAAATGGATCTCATGGACAGCACCATGGTGAACGGACAGTTCTGCTACCGCCTGGATTTCTACCCGAGGAGTAAACAGGATCTTGCTTTTACAGGCTCCATGTGGATCACCAAAGATGGATATGCCCTCAAGCAGATAGATGCAACGGTCAACCGCTTCGCCAATCTGAACTTCATTGAAAAAATCCGTATTCAGCAGGAGCTTGATAAGGTTGATGGGAACTCATGGCTTCCTGTAAAAAACAGAATACTGATTGATGTTGGTGAACTGACCAAATCCTCAGCAGGAATGCTTGCGAAATTCTACACCAGCAACCGGAATTTCATCCTCGGAAAACCCTATCCGCCTAAATTTTACGAACGCACCATTGAAACAGCCGAGGACTTCCGGCAGTACGAAGACGATCGTTACTGGGACACCCTCCGCCACCAACCACTGACGAAGGAAGAGCAGAATGTTTATAAAATGGTAGATACCCTGCGGAACATTCCCGTCGTACGCACTTACACCGACATTGTAAAAACGGTCGTTGATGGCTATTACAAAGCTGGCCCTCTTAAACTCGGTCCCTACCTAAGTGCAGCAAGCTGGAATAATATTGAAGGTCTTCGGCTTACTGCCGGATTTAAAACAACACTCGCATTCAGCAAGAAATGGATTTACACGGGGCAAATCGGATATGGCCTTGTGGATGAGCGGTTCAAATATTTGTTATCAGCTCAGCGGATACTCGATAAAAAAAACTGGACCACTTTATCCATCCGTGCACGCCGCGATGTGGCCCGCATCGGGGTGGATGATGAAGCGCTGGCAGACAATCCCTTATTCCTTGCAGCACTTCGGTGGGGGATTTTCAGAAGAGGTTATTACTCTGATGAATATCGTATCTCCATGCAGCGCGAACTCTTTAAAGGATTTTCGCAGCGGGTTTCCTGGAAATACTGGACGTTCGACCCGACATATCCCTTTGCTTATTTTGAAAAACCGGGCGCAGGAAACATCTACAGTACTTTCCAATCTGCAGAAATCTCCATGGAAGCCCGCTATGCAAAAGACGAACTATTTATCCAGGATGATAACGAACGCATCAGCCTCGGCGCAAACAAATGGCCGGTCTTCTGGGTCAAGTACACTCATGGCTTCAAAGGGGTAGGAGGCAGCGACTTCTCTTACGATAAGCTGCGAATGACGATCACCAAGCGCATACGCACCGGTCCGCTTGGAACCGGTTACCTCACCATGTCAGGTGAATATGTTTTCAACACCATACCTTACCCAATGCTCGCCCTCCATCTTGGTAACCAGTCTCCGGTATATTCTTCCATCACCTACAACCTGATGGATTACGGAGAATTTATCAGTGACCGCTATGCGTCTATGCAGTACCGTCAGTATCTGGAAGGATTTCTCTTGAACAGACTGCCCCTTCTGAAAAAACTTAACTGGAGATTGCTGGGAACAGCCAACGTGATTACCGGTGGCATGCGCGAATCCAATCGTCAGCTGATTTCTTCATTCACCTCTAACGGGGTTCCTACACCTGAAGTAGGTTTCTTTGGCGCGCGTCCTTACGTTGAACTTGGCTATGGTGTGGAAAATATCTTTCGTTTTCTGCGGGTTGACTTCGTGCACCGCATGACTTACCTGAAAGACCGCCCCGATGCCCGCCGCTTCGGCATTTTGTTCACAGCCCAGTTTCAACTCTGAGATTGTTTTAAAATCTCAGCCCCGAACTCCTATCTTTGCACCCATGTCGACCATTAAAATTTCCTTTCCCGACGGCAACATTCGTGAGTTTCCTGAGGGTATTACCGGTTTTGAAATAGCAAAAAGCATCAGCGAAGGGCTCGCCCGTAACGCAATGGCTGTTGAAATCAACGGCGAAATCCGTGATCTCAACAGAACCATTACGCAGGATTGCGCCATAAAGATTCTTACCTGGAATGACGCAGGCGGAAAGTATACTTTCTGGCATTCTTCGGCCCACCTTTTTGCTGAAGCCCTGGAGGCATTGTACCCCGGCGCGAAATTTGGAATCGGTCCTCCCATTGAAAACGGATTCTATTATGATGTAGACCTCGGCGACCGCGTACTTGGTGAAGAAGGTCTCGCAGCCATCGAAAAAAAGATGGCTGAACTTGCCAAAGAATCAAATCAATTCCTGCGCCGCGAGGTAACAAAAAATCAGGCTCTTGAATATTTTACTGCCAAAGGTGATCCTTATAAACTCGAACTGATTAACGATCTTCAGGATGGTTCTATCACCTTTTATGAGCAGGGAAATTTCACAGACCTGTGCCGCGGTCCCCATCTTCCGGATACCGGATTCATCAGAGCAATCAAGCTGCTGAATGTTGCCGGTGCCTACTGGCGTGGCAATGAAAAAAATAAAATGCTCACCCGTATTTACGGGATCACTTTCCCCAAGCAGAAAGAACTGGATGAATACCTCCGCCTGCTGGAAGAAGCGAAAAAGCGTGATCACCGAAAACTTGGAAAAGAACTTGAGCTTTTTGCATTCTCTGAAAAAGTAGGAATGGGATTGCCGCTGTGGCTTCCGAAAGGTGCTGCCCTCCGGGAGCGTCTGGAACAATTTATGCGCCGTGCACAGATCAAAGCAGGATACGATCCTGTCGTAACCCCGCATATCGGCTCAAAAAATCTGTATGTCACTTCAGGGCACTACGAAAAATATGGCAAGGATTCATTTCAGCCGATTCATACGCCTGATGTGAATGAGGAATTCCTTCTCAAGCCAATGAACTGTCCGCACCACTGCGAAATCTATAAGGTGCGCCCCCGCTCATATCGTGAACTTCCTGTCCGTCTTGCAGAATTCGGAACGGTTTACCGCTACGAACAAAGTGGTGAGCTCCACGGACTAACCCGAGTGCGCGGCTTCACTCAGGACGACGCGCATATTTTTTGTCGCCCCGATCAGGTCAAAGACGAATTTAAAAAAGTGATTGACCTCGTGCTCCATGTGTTCACTGCCCTTGGTTTTGAAAATTATACCGCACAGGTTTCATTACGCGATCCTGATAACAGAGAAAAATACATTGGTAGTGACGAACTATGGGATCGTGCCGAACGCGAGATTCAGGAAGCTGCTGATGAAAAAGGATTGAAGACAGTTGCCGTAAAAGGTGAAGCCGCTTTCTATGGTCCTAAGCTGGACTTTATGGTGAAAGATGCCCTCGGCAGAAGCTGGCAACTTGGAACCATTCAGGTGGATTACAATCTTCCTGAGCGATTTGAACTGGAATATATTGGATCCGACAATCAGCGCCACCGTCCTGTTATGATACACCGTGCACCTTTTGGTTCACTTGAAAGATTTGTGGCCGTACTGATTGAACACTGCGCCGGAAACTTCCCACTGTGGCTTGCTCCGGAACAACTGGTGGTGCTGCCTATTTCAGAAAAATTCAATGACTACGCTACCGAGGTTGTGGATTTCCTTAAGCTGCGTGACATCCGCGGAACGGTTGACGATCGCGATGAAAAGATTGGCCGCAAAATCCGCGATGCCGAAGTTTCTAAAATCCCGTACATGCTTATAGTAGGGGAGAAAGAGGCAACCGGCCGCCAGGTTTCCGTACGCAAACATGGCACCGGTGACATCGGCACACTTGATCTCACAACCTTTGCTGGAACATTTGCAAAAGATGCTGCGATGCCTGTTTGATTTCATATTGACAACAGGATTGTTTTTATAATCCTGTTGTCTTAAAATCTTTATTACCCTGTTTTTTCTCATCAGTTTGAAGCTGATGGTGCGACTACATTCAATTTATGGTCGCCAATGCTCCGGTTCACAGACTTGAGTCATCATACACTTCACACAACCGCGTACAGCTTATTCGCGGAGGTCCGGCATACTTCAGCGCGATGGAGGATGTTATCAACGCCGCACGCTACACCGTTCACCTTCAGGTTTATATTTTTGAATTCGACGAAACCGGCCGCCGCATCCTTCAGGCTCTTGAACGCGCGGCTGCAAGAAAGGTCAATGTTTATGTCATACTGGACGGTTTTGCCTCCCGACATTTTCCGGAGGCGGCCATTGAAAGAATAAAATCCTGCGGAATCCGTTTTCGTTTTTTTGAACCACTGTTCAGGACAAAATCTTTTTATATCGGTCGCCGGATGCACCACAAAATTCTTGTGGCCGATGGCCGCTTTGCTATCACCGGTGGTATCAACATCGGCAATCGTTACAACAAAATCAACTCTGATCCGCCCTGGATGGACTGGGCTATTTCTTTTGAAGGTCAGGCCGCCATTGAAGCACACTTTCGCTGTCTTGAATTGTGGCCCCCGAAAGAAGTTTCCATGATGCCGGTTACCCCTGTATTTCATGTTAACGGAAATTCAATTCCTGATTGTCTTGTCCGGCTGCGTGTCAATGACTGGTATGGTAATCGACATCAGATCACACGCTCTTATCTTGAGCTCATGCACCGCGTCCGGCACGAAGCAGTATTATTATGCAGCTACTTCATTCCGGGCCACCAGTTTCGTGCCCATTTGCTTAAAGCCCTCCGTCGTGGCGTGAAAATAAAACTTATTCTCACCGGCCGCTCTGACGTCGCATTTGCAAAACCTGCGGAAAGATTTTTATATCCCTGGCTGCTTCGTCACGGCGTGGAAATCTATGAGAACCATACCACCATGGTCCATGGAAAGATTGCTGTCTTCGACAACTTGTGGGTCACCGCCGGCTCCTACAACCTTAATAATATCAGCGCATGGTCTGGCATTGAAATGAACGTCGATGTCCGCGACCCTGTCTTTGCATCCTCTGTCTCTCAAACCCTCCACGCCGTCATCCGCCGCGAATGCCTCCGCGTCGGCCCCGCCGACTACGCCCGCAAAAACCACTGGTGGAACACCCTCCACCAGCGCCTCTCCTACGAAATTGTCCGTCTCCTCATCTGGCTCTTCACCCGCCATCCCCGCTTTAAATCGGGGAACTGACTTGGACCAAATCAAAGCCGTTCCGGCCGAGCCTTTCCAGACCGAGCCCGTCGAGCCCGAGCTTGCCAAGCCGAGCTGTCAAGCCGAGCCTGTCGAGGCTTGTCGAGGTCCTTCTATTTCTCTTTCATCCTCACCTCAACCTCCACCTCAACCATGCTCCTCCTCACCCTCGCCCTCCTCTCCCCG
>JBMTCO010000106.1:0-8423 GCA_049430945.1 Cyclobacteriaceae bacterium | reverse complement strand
TGGAAGCTGCAAGAGGGTATAGTCTTGAAGTTGATGAAGTCTATGAAAAATTAAAAGATTAGCAGACCGGTTGGTATCCTATGACCTCACAAGAATATGAACTTCCTGTTGAAGAGGTAATACCTGAACTTACTGCGGCCATAGTGGGACATAAGGCAGTTATTCTTACAGCCCCGCCCGGAGCAGGAAAATCAACAATTTTACCACTCAGAATTTATAATCAGGAATGGCTGGGAAGTAAAAAAATTGTAATGCTGGAACCGCGAAGGATTGCAGCGCGATCTGTAGCCATGCGGATGGCTCAGTTGCTTGGTGAAGAAATTGGACAAACCATAGGATATCGAATCAGGTTTGAGTCTAAGGAATCAGCAATAACGCGGATTCTGGTTGTTACTGAAGGTATTCTGATCAGGATGTTACAGGATGACCCGGCACTTGCTGATACGGGGCTTGTAATTTTTGATGAATTTCACGAAAGAAGTCTTCAGGCAGATCTGTCATTGCTGCTGACCAGAGCATCAGTTGATATTTTTAGGCCGGATTTAAAGTTGCTGATCATGTCTGCAACAATTCAATCAGATAAACTGGCTTTGCATTTAAATGCTCCGGTTGTACGAAGTAGCGGCCGCCAATTTGAGGTAGAGCACCGCTATCTGGGAGCAAATGACCGCTTACCACTACCGGTACGCATGGTTTCTGGTATCCTTCAGGCTATCCGGGAAACAAGCGGAGATATTCTGGCGTTTCTTCCTGGTACGGGAGAAATACTTCGCACTGCTGATTTACTGGAGCAAAAGGGTAATACCCTGTTGGTTTTTCCCCTTTTTGGTGACCTACCTTTTAATCGCCAGCAAGCTGCGGTGCAGCCGGACCAGGGTGGTCGCCGAAAAATTATTCTTGCGACTTCTGTTGCGGAGACCTCGCTCACCATCGAAGGGGTTTCGGTGGTTATTGATTCAGGTCTGGCAAGAGTACCAAGGTTTGATCCTCAGAGCGGAATGACCCGCCTGGTAACGATATCGGTTACACGAGATTCTGCTGATCAGCGCGCAGGAAGAGCCGGACGAACCGGACCAGGCGTATGTTACCGCCTCTGGGATGAAAACCGTACAATGCATTTGCCTGCCTCACGGAAGCCTGAAATTCTTGAGGCTGATCTTGCTCCTGTTATCCTTGATCTTTTGAACTGGGGTGTAAGTGATGTTTTTAAGCAAGAGTGGATAGATGCGCCACCTGATGGCCACATTCAGCAAGCCCTGGCTTTACTTCAATTGTTTGGAGCCATTGATTATGAAAATCAGTTAACAGCAAAGGGCAGGAAGATGGCTTCAATTCCTGTTCACCCAAGGCTTGCAAATATGCTGCTTGATGCAGGAGATGACAAGAATTTAATATCACTGTGTTGTGATATTGCTGCCATTCTTGAGGAGCGTGATTTATTGGAAAAAAAGTCAGGCGCCGATATCTGTCTTCGTTTAAAAGAATTACAATTATTCAGGTCTGGCGAAAAATTCATTGGTGACCGCCAGATCCTTGAGCGTATAACAAGACTTTCATCTTTCTGGAAAAAAATTTCAGGAATACCGGCTGATTTCAGTAAGTGGCCGGAGCAGTTTGAATTTTATTGTGGCCGGTTACTTGCAGCGGCATATCCTGACAGGATTGGGAAACAGATTGAGAAATGGGGTAATCGATACCGTATGCCCAATGGCAGGGTTTTAAGTTTTGAACCGGGGGATAACCTTATCCATTCTGAGTGGATTGTAATTGCAAGTGGTGATGCCGGCCTCGGTGAGGGAAAGATATTTCTGGCTGCAGCATTGGAGCTTAACCAGTTGCCCGGGAAGCAGGAGGAGCGAACAATATTAAGGTGGGATGACAGAACCGATCAGGTAGTGCAGGAAAGAGAAATAAAAAAGGGGATAATTGTCATTTCTGCCAAAGCCGTACCTCTATCGACGGAAGCGGATTGCTGCAGTGTCCTCATTAGTAAAATAAGAGAATCTGGTCTTGTATGGGCCGGGGCAGGAGAGGACGCCTTAAGGCTGATGGCCCGAATCAATTCCTTGTATTTATGGAGGAATGAGGCTGAATGGAAAGACTACAACGAACCGGAACTTCTCAATAACCTTGATAAATGGCTTAGCCCATTTTTAGCCGGAGTCAAAAGTAAACAGGCTCTTAACCGTCTGGACTGGAAAATGATGATTCAGTCCGGATTATCTTATAATGATATGAGGCGGCTTGATCTTCTGGCTCCTGAAAAGATACAGGTTCCAAGTGGCAGCATGATTCGGATCAATTATTTTTCAGATGGCCGACCACCGGAACTTCATGTTCGACTTCAGGAGGTCTTTGGCTGGAACCAGACCCCATTGGTGAATGAGGAAAAAACTCCTCTGATGCTTCATTTGCTTTCGCCAGCGTACAGACCAGTTCAGATTACAAGGGATCTGAAGAGCTTTTGGACCTCTGCTTATTTTGAAATAAGAAAAGAACTGAGATCAAGATATCCAAAGCACTCATGGCCGGAAGATCCTCTAAGCGCTCAGGCTGTAAGAGGCGTAAAAAAAAGATAAAAAAAATGCCGGAGTAAAATCCGGCATTAAAGTCAGTCTTTGAAAAAACTTAATCGTTATTAAAGTTGTTTCTTCTGAAGCCGCCACCGCCACTGCGGAAGCCACCCGAACGTTCTTCTCTGGGACGGGCCTCATTTACCACAAGGCTTTTGCCAAGAAAATCAGCACCATTCAGATTGGTGATGGCCTGACGGGCAGAATTGTCATCAGACATTTCAACGAAACCAAATCCACGGCTGCGGTTTGTCATCTTGTCCATGATGATTTTCGCAGAGCTCACCTCCCCGTATTCGGCAAAGAGGCTTCTTAACTGTTCCTCTGTCGCTTTCCAGGGAATGTTTGCTACATAAATGTTCATACTTCTAAAAATTAAATAAATGAAAAATAAATTAGGCCCAAATGTAGATATAAAGGGATGATTTCCCAATTCTTACAAAAATCTGCTACTAAATCACTGAAAATCCCGTTTGGGAAGATGGTTTTGGATTATGAAGTGTAAGTCACAACAAATAACAACAGGGTTATTTTCCCAGAATTCTGTTCATTTTTTCCGGATTTGAAAGCAGTTCCAGAGCTGTTTTCACCTCCGCATCATATTTAAAGGAGGCCTGTCTTCCTCCTTTTTTAAAGTAATATCCTGTGGCAATGGCATTCGACAAGGTCTTCTTTAATTCATCTTTCTGATCCCTTAATTGTCTGATCCTGAATTTATGAGTACCGGCCTGCAAATCTGAAAGATGCTGAGGCAAACCTATTAATCCGGATGCTTCTTTTGCCTGTCCTTCAAGTTCATTAAGGGAAACTTCGAGGTCAGACTTTACCTGAATTTTTATTTTACCGGCACCGGAAATAAATTCTTCAATGGTTACACCTGTCAATTCAAATTTTTCCGGATCTGCAACTGAAGTGTGTCTGGCCATATAATTTGAAATAAAATCCAGTATAAAACCTTCATCTTCAAGAAATGAAATCACCTCAGGGTAAAATATACGGGACACAGGAACATCCGGATCAATTCCACCACCGTCAAATACCTTACGGCCATTTTTGGTATAAAAAATTTTCTTCATGGAATCGGCTTTAATATTTGCACCTCCATCCCGTTTCCGGTTCTTGTAGTCCACTTCCTGTATGCATCGTCCTGAGGGAGTGTAATACTTTGCCGTTGTAATCATTGAGAAGGAATTGAAAGATAAAGGCCGCCTGGTTTGAACAAGACCTTTTCCAAACGACCGCTCACCGATTACAACTGCTCTGTCATAATCCTGAAGTGTTCCTGCTACAATCTCACTTGCTGATGCACTGTTTCGGTCAATTAGAACAGCGACACGAATTTCAGGATCCATGGGAGCCGATCTGGATTGCTATTCAATAACACTCTCTTCAGTTTTCCCCCTGTTTGTTACAACCAGAGATCCTTTTGGAATAAACAGGCTGCAGATACTTACAGCCTGATCCAGTAGTCCTCCCGGGTTTCCCCTCAGGTCAAGTATCAGCAAGACAGCACCTCTTTCCTTCAGATTCAATAACGCGGCTTTAACTTCAGAGGCAGACTCAGCCCCAAACTCATCAAGGCTTATGTAGCCGGTTTTGGAATTAATCATGTCCGCGTATGAAACGGTTTTGATTTGAATCTTTTCTCTTTTGATTACCAGTTCCTCAGTCCCGGCAGAGCCGGTTTTTCTAATTTGTAAACGAACTATGTTACCGGCCTGTCCCTTCATTAGTTTTTCAGCCTCTTCCTGGCTGACAGATTGCAAAGCAATCCCATCAATGCCAACAATTTCATCACCGGGCCGAAGGGAGGTTCTTGCGGCCGGGGAACCTTCACTGATTTCCGTAATTCTTGTTCGATCGTTGAATCGTCGGGTTGTAATACCGATGCCTGCATACTGGCCGGTCCTCATTGTTCGTATATCCTCTATCATGTCTTCAGAAAAGAAGTTGGTATATGGATCCAGCTCATCAAGCATTTTATCCATCCCTTTTCTTGCGACCTGATTTGGATTCAGTTCATCAACATATTGTTCGTTTAAAATCCTGAACATTTCAGAAAAAAGTTCAAGATGCTTTGCAATTGAAAATAACCTGTCTTTACCGGAAATGAATGCGGTAAAGGTTATGCCCGAAATAATAATGCCGGCAATAAAAAGCTTCCGGTTTTTCAAAATATTCTCAGATAAGTAACCGCAAGTTAGGGAAACCAAACCTCAATTTTAAGGATGCAAAATTGTTTATATTCGCTCTCCAACCATCGGATCAAAAAGCCCTCATACAGATGAAATCCTTTATAACTGCTGCGTTGCTTTTGATGTTATTTATTTCCTGTAACCCCGGGGCAGGTACGCTTCAGACTTCAGCCAGTGGAGGATATGAGTATTCTTATGTTCCTGATGACCCTTTGAATGTCCGTGTTTACAAATTAAAAAATGGTCTGACTGTTTATCTCAGTCTTTCGCAGGCTGAGCCACGAATCATGACCAACATTGCCGTCTGTGCAGGAGGCAAAAATGACCCAGCTCATGCAACCGGCCTTGCGCATTATCTTGAACATATCATGTTTAAGGGAACAGCTGATTTTGGTACGCTGGACTGGGAACAGGAAAAACCATTATTGGATAGCATTGAATCCCTCTATGAGTCATACCGAAGAATCTCAGACTCCTCACAGCGGGTGGCATTTTATAAAACCATTGACAAGGTTTCTTCTGTTGCTTCCACATTCGCACTTGCAAATGAGTACGATAAAATTGTTGCAGGAATCGGGGCAGGATCAACCAATGCTTATACCACCGAAGACAGAACCGTTTATATTAATAGTATTCCCTCCAATCAGATTGAAAACTGGGTAAAACTTGAGGCAAACAGATTCAGAAAAATTGTGCCTCGATTGTTTCATACCGAACTGGAGGCCGTCTATGAGGAGAAAAACCGCAGTCTGGATAATGATTACTGGAAAACCTATGAAGCAAAAAACAGGGCGCTCTTTCCTGCGCACCCGTATGGTACACAGACTGTTATCGGCACAATTGATCATTTGAAGAATCCATCCATTTTGGAAATAAAAAAATATTTTGAAAACTACTATCGTCCCGGTAATGTGGCCATATGCATGAGCGGGGACCTTGACTTTGATAAAACCATTGCCCTGATTGATAAATATTTTGGCGGATGGGAGCCAAAGGAGAACGTACCCGCAGTTAGCGTTCAGGAGCAACCTGAGATATCAAACCCGGTGATTACAGAGGTTACAGGTCCGGATGCCGAGTGGATTGAAGTCGCATTTCGGTTCAGGGGCAGGAACTCAGATGATTACCCGTTTTTGCTGATCACCGATCTGTTGCTTTCAAATTCTCAGGCAGGGCTGATTGACATTAACCTGAGGCAGGAGCAAAAGGTCCTGGAGCCATTCAGTTATGTTTCTGACATGAACGATTACAGCGTGCATACGCTCACAGCACGTCCGCGTGCAGGACAAACGCTGGAGGAAGTTAAAGATTTACTACTTGAGCAAATCCAAAAACTTAAAGACGGCACTTTTGAGGACTGGCTTATACCTGCTATCATAAACGATCTGAAAAAGCAAAGTCTGATGGCATCCGGTAATAATTACTCCAGAGCAGATCAGATGGTAATTGCCTTTACAAACGACATTCCATGGGATCAAATGGTTAATTTCAATCATAAATTGAAATCCATAAGCCGGGAGGATATTTTACGATTTGTCAGGGAAAATTACAGAAACAATTACGCGCTCATTTATAAAAGATCAGGGAAAGGCGGAGCATTAAAAAAAATAAATAAACCTACGATCACTCCAGTAACGCTCAATAAGGAGGATAAATCGCCATTTCACCGGAATATACTTGAATCCCGTGTAGAGCCCATCTTACCGGTGTTTCTGGATTATGAAAAGGATCTCATACAATCTGAAATGAAGTCCGGAATCAGGGTCATCAGTACTCCAAATAAGGAAAATGATCTTTTTAGCCTTTACTACCTTTCTGATGCAGGGACGGATCTGAATCCGCTGTCAGCAATAGCTGTTGAATACCTCCAGTACATAGGAACTTCCACATTGAAAGCAGTGGATATAAAAAAAGAATTTTACAAACTGGGCTGCAGTTTTGGAGTGGTAACTTCAGATGATCAGACATACATCTACCTCTCAGGTCTCAGCGAAAATATGACTGCTGCGGTTGAATTGTTTGAAAGTTTGCTGGCGGATCCAAAAGAGGATGAGCAGGCGCTCCGTAAGATGACAGAAGGAATTTTAAAACAAAGGGAAGATATTAAGAAAGATAAAGGTTCAATATTGTGGAGTGGTTTGTTGAATTATGGCTTGTATGGACCTGAATCGTCTTTCCGAAACCGGCTGAGCAATGAAGCACTAAGCGCTTTAAAGCCTGCCGATCTTACAGCAATCATCAGAAAATTTAATTCGGCAGAGCATCGTATTCTTTATTATGGACCGATGGATCATAATAAGCTTGTTAAAATTCTGGATGAAAAACATCGTGTTCCTGCTACGCTGTTGCCGGTGCCGGATCCAAAAATTTTCCGGATGATGGATTCAGACAAACCCAGAGTTTACTGGACAAATTACGATATGGTTCAGGCGGAGATCATTTTTGTTTCAAAAGGCAATACCTATGATCCTTCGGCTTCCGCTGAAGTAAATATGTTCAATGAATACTTTGGAGGCAACATGAGTTCCCCGGTATTTCAGGAGTTGAGGGAACGCCGTGGACTTGCCTATGCAGCATCTGCAGGTTATAACCAGGCATCCCGAAAAAATGATAATGATTTTCTGTTTGCCTATATCGGGACCCAGGCCGATAAGCAAGAGGAGTCAATGGGTGCGATGATGGAGTTAATTCAGAACTTTCCAAGGTCTGAAAACGGATTCAATACTGCCAGAAATGCACTGCTCAGCAGGATGTCTACCGAACGGATTACGCGGGAGGCTATTTTATTCAATTTTGAGAATGCCGGAAAACTTGGTTTAAAAGATGATATCCGAAAGCAGGTGTATGATGCCATTCAGGGTCTTACGCTTGAAGATGTTGCATCCTTCCACAATCGGATGTTTTCCAACCGGAATTTCAATATTGTCTTAATTGGTGACAGAGATCGGCTGGATCTGCACGCCCTTTCCAAATATGGCAAAGTTCAGGAACTGTCTGCAGATGAACTTTTTGGATTTAACAAACCGGATAAATAAAACGTTTCCGGAACGGAATCTTTTGTCAAAATAATTTTAATTGTGACCGGATTTCTTCAGCAATTTTCTAGAAGACTTACAAATCTTTCGTCGGCAAACAGGATGCTTTATCTTCCCCGTTTGGCGGCCGGAAGGCACGAAGATTTTGCAAGGCTTGGATTTCTTGAGGGTGATTCAACCTATCAGAATCTTTTAAATTTACTTAAGTTTCAGTCTGTAAGAATATGTCCTGTACACGATGTCAGGATGCCCTCTGCAAATGAGGCATCTGCAAGGCTAAAAAAACTTTCACGAAACGCAGATGCCATCTTTCATGAAACCGGAGCCATGGACCTGCACCTCGCCTGGCTTTTTGTTCATGGAAAATTTTTAAACGGTACCATTGTCAGAGCACCCCTGGTGCTATTTCCCGTGGAACTTAAAATTATTTCAGGCCATTGGACTCTTTCTATGCCGCCGGATGCGGCTCCGGTTATTAATAAATCTTTTCTGTATGCTTATGCATATCATCAGGCCGGAAAGACAACTGCAGATTTGGCCGAAGAAGATCCGGGGGATTTTGATTCCCTGCAGGACCTTAATCAAAGCATCTTTTGCTTGTCTGGTGGCTTCAACTGTTT
>JBMTCO010000105.1:0-8471 GCA_049430945.1 Cyclobacteriaceae bacterium | reverse complement strand
CCAGTTCAGCAAATTGGTCATCAGATTTTTTGTGTGATTGAACTGCATCCTGAGCTCACGGGTAAGATCCGGAAGCTCCTGAGCGGAAACGCCGTTTTTCTCCATCAGATTCAGAACGCCGGCCAGGGAATTAATCGGAGAACGCAGATCATGGGAAATAATTGAAAAAAACTTATCCTTAAGTTTATTGAGTTCTTCCAGCTCATGGCTTCGGCGCTCAAGCTCAGACTGATGAGCAATCAGTAAACTGTTCAGCTGTTGCTTGCGCCGGTTGCTGCGATACACCAGGTAGAGCAATCCGATTGTAATGAGAAAAACAACAATAATGATATTCCTGAGCAAATGCTGACGGGAAATCTCTGCCTGTCTCAATTCATTAACCTGATTGAGGGCATCAATCTCATTATCTTTTGTATCAACCAGAAACTGTAATTGATACTTAAAAGTCTGATCCAGCAATTCTCTGCTGAACAAACTGTCATGCAGGCTGTTATAACGCTTAAAATAGTTCAGACTTTTACGGAAATCACCTCTTGTTTCTTCCAGCTTTGAAAGCTCTTCAAGAGCAGAAATCTGAAGACTCCTTGCGTTCAGACCCTCCGCGGTGGCAAGCACTTCACTGAATTTTTCTCCGGCCTCTTTCAAAAGACCTTTGCGGAGAAAAATCCTTCCGTAACCCAATCCGGCCTCTGCCTCTCCGAGGTTATTTCTGAACGACCGGAATAAAACTAAAGCTGAATCGTAGTAGGCTTTCGCTTCGTCCAGCCTGTTATAATCCGTGTAGTATCTGGCCAGATCCAGCTGTACGTCAGGCTGCAAAACCCTGACTCCGACTCGTGAGGCTAAATTAACTGCCTTCTTAAGATTGGCATATGCGAGATCAAATTTACCCTGCCGATGGTATAGATTACCCATTTCCCATGCAGTATAAAAATTGCTCTGCGTGTCTTTCAGAATATTACTGATGCTGTCAGCTTTTTTAAAATTCTCAATTGCAAGATCGTACTGACCAAGCTCTTTATAGATCCTTCCGAAGTTGTGAATTGTAAAAGTCTGATCAATCAGACTCTTATTTTTTAAGGCAATTTCATGAGCCTTGTAGGTGAAAAAATAAGCCTGATCAAACCTGCCAAGTTCAAGATAATTGTCTCCCTGATTTATATACCCGACCAGCATCAGCGCACTGTCTTTTTCAGTGATGGCGAGTTCAAGGCCTTCCTTGCCATACAGGATGGAACCGGAATAATCACCCTGATAACCGGCAACAAGGGACATGGCCTGAAGGGCTTTTATTCGGTCAACTTTTGACTCCGACTCATTGCTCAGTTCAAGAAACTTTTTTGCAAGCGCAGAAGCTTTTACCAGATCAATTTCATGATACGTATCAAATAAACTGTCAACAGCCTGAATCTTCAGATTAATGTTGCCACGGCTTTCAATAAAAGCCATCTCGCTTTCCTGTGAAAAAGCAGCTCCTGTTATAACCAACAGTAAAACAGAAAAGAACCTCTTCATCGGATCAGGTAAATTTTGATTAGTCCGGTCATCATCATCAACGCAAGCCCGAAGGGTGTTAAATATTTCCAGCCCATGGCAAGCATCTGATTGATACGCACGCGTGGAAAGGTCCAGCGAACCCAGATCTGAATTAAAACAAATATCAATGCCTTACTGAAAAGCCAGAACACACCCCAGACCGGACCGGTCGTCCAGTCAGCCAGAGCAAATGATCCGATATTAATAAAAGGCGTATGCCAGGCACCAAAAAATAGAATTGAACCAAGCAATGCCGTAAGTAACATCATGGCATATTCCGCAAGCATAATCACGGCCCAGGGAAACCCGCTGTACTCAGTATGAAATCCTGCTACCAGCTCCGATTCAGCCTCAGGCAAATCAAAAGGTGCACGATTTGATTCAGCAAGCGAGCAAATAAAGAAAATGATCCAAGCAGGAATAAACAACGGCATGCTCAGGATGTACCAATTAAAAATGCCGGACTGCTGACCGGCACCGATCTCACTAAGATCAGCCGTACCTGTCCACAACACCACCATCAGCACAATAAGCCCGAGCGGAATCTCATAAGTAAGAAGTTGTGCAACGGCCCGCACCGCCCCCAGCGTACTGTATTTGTTTCCGGAAGCATAACCGGCCATTATTATGCCCGTAATCTCAATTCCCAGAATTGCAATCAGAAAAAATAATCCTGAATCCAGTGAAGAAGCCTGAAGTTCAGGACCGAGTGGAAGAACTGCAAAGCCCGCAAACACGGCGATAAAAATTACAACCGGTGCCATCATAAAGATCAAGGGCAGGGAGGCAAAGGGTCTGATATGTTCCTTCTGCAACAACTTGATCAGATCAGCCACGGTTTGAAAAATTCCGTAAGGGCCTGCTTCCATAGGACCCAGACGATTCTGGATAAATGCAGAAACCTTCCGTTCCGCATAAACCGCAAAAACAGTATAAGCGAGTAGAAATGGCAATATGATGATGACCGTGTTCAGCTTTCAGATAAAAGAACCTCAAATTTCAGGTCATTCCACAACATATTTCCTTCTATTTTGACCAAAACAATACACGACGATTTCGCACTTCCGCGGGTGTATTTAAAAAGGTACAAAAACCTAAAAAGCCGTTTTTGACCTTAATTCGGGGATTTTCATTTTGATTACTGTTCACATAATGCGTACTTGCGCTCCAAACTCTTACGACCATGGGATTTAACTTACTGGCCGGAAAACGCGGCATCATCTTCGGAGCACTGGATGAAAACTCCATCGCCTGGAAAACAGCTCTCAAAATCAAGGAAGAGGGCGGATCTTTCACCCTCACCAACGCACCAATCGCAATGCGGATGGGCAAAATCAACGAGCTGGCTGCTCAATGCAATGCTGAAATTATTCCGGCAGATGCAACATCAGAAGCCGACCTCACCAACCTGTTCACAAAATCGGTAGAGGTGTTGGGAGGAAAAATTGACTTTGTACTCCACTCCATCGGAATGAGTCCGAATGTAAGAAAAGACAAAGCCTACGGAGATATCAATTATGAATGGTTTCTGAAAACGCTTGATATTTCAGGCCTCTCTTTTCATAAAGTAATGCAGACCGCAGAAAAGCTGGATGCCATGAATGAGTGGGGCTCCATTGTTGCATTAAGCTACATCGCCGCACAACGCACCTTCCCCGATTACTCAGATATGGCGCAGGCCAAAGCGGTACTGGAATCGATCGCAAGAAGTTACGGATACCGTTTTGCCAAACAGAAAAATGTACGCGTCAACACCATTTCGCAATCACCGACAAAAACCACTGCAGGTGCCGGCATCACAGGATTTGATGTGTTCTATGATTACGCACAAATGATGTCTCCTCTTGGAAATGCCACAGCAGAAGATTGTGCAAATTATATTGTGCTGATGTTCTCCGACTACAGCCGCATGGTAACAATGCAAAACCTGATGCATGACGGAGGGTTCTCAAGCACAGGTATTACAGAAGATCTGATCCAGCGACTGACAAAATAGTTCCGGATGATTTCCTTTCCGAGGTGCAAGATCAACCTTGGTCTGTATGTAACCGAAAAAAGGCCGGACGGGTATCACAACCTGGAGACCTGCTTTTATGCTGTTCCATGGACAGATATCCTTGAGGTAATACCATCAGAAAATTACCGGCTTGATGTTTCAGGCTCAGACATTCCTGTGGGAGAAGACAATCTCTGCACCAGAGCATTCAGGATGATGGTGGAAAAATATCACATCCCTCCTGTTCATGCCCACCTGCATAAATGCCTCCCACATGGCGCCGGACTTGGCGGCGGATCTTCTGACGCAGCATCCATGCTCAGGCTGTTGAATGATCTCAATAATCTGGGATTGACCGACAAACAGCTTGAAGAAACAGCCTCTGCACTTGGAAGTGATTGCGCTTTCTTCATCAACCCGACACCAAAACTGGCCACTGGCCGCGGTGATATATTCTCTGATGTGAACCTCAGCTTAAGTGGAAAATTTATCGCCATCATCAAACCAAATGAATCCATATCAACAGCTGAGGCTTACAGACATGTTAAGATCGGGCCTCCCCTTGTTTCTGTGAATGAAGTACTTGAGAAACATCCTGTAGGAGAATGGAAGAATTTGCTGTTCAATGCTTTTGAGGAGTATGCATTCAGTAAAATTCCTTCGCTGCCGGAATTCAAAAATATGCTCTACGAAAAAGGAGCTGCTTTCGCCCTGATGTCAGGCTCAGGCTCTGCAGTCTTTGGAATCTTTAATAAGGAACCTGATCTGTCGGGCTTCCCGGACAACTGCACTGTCTGGAAAGGCCAGCTGTCCTAACCGAACTTTCTTTTTAATGCAGGATATGAAAACACTGCGATCATAATTATGCCTGTACCTGTAATAAAAGCAGGACCCATATAACGGTCTTCCCCAAGCAATAAAATTGCAAGCAGTATTCCGTAAACAGGCTCCAGATTCAGCGTAAGCTGCAAGGTGAAAACTGAAATCTTTTTCATCAGACTAATAGACTGCGTAAAAGCAAAAACTGAACAAACCACAGACAAGATAAACAGGTATACCCAGTCCATCGGCGAAGGCAAAAGCTGAAGATTACCGCCGGCAAAATAATCCCTGTAAAATGGAAGAAAGGCAGCAATAAGAAAAAAAGCACCGGCCATTTCATAAAAGGCAATGGTAACGGATGGTAACCTCCTGACCATATGGAAATTCATTACCGAAAACAACGCAGCAAGGAATCCGGAGACGATGCTTAGTAAAAGTCCGTTGTAGAATCTGAATTCAAAATGAAGGATGATATACAAACCCGCCATCACCATAATACCAAGGAAAACCTCCAGTGGCCGGATTGATTTACCCTGGGTGAGCGGCTCAAGAATAGCAGCCCACAAGGAACAAGTCGCAAATCCGACCAGACTTAATGAAGCCGTGGAAATCTGACCACCGACAAAAAAAGCAATCCAGTGAAGCCCCACCACAAATCCGATTCCAAGCATCTTCAGAACGTCAGGAAAAGAAGCCTTTATGGTTGTGCCTGATATCAAGGCCACCGCAAATAATCCGGCTGCAGCAAGCATGGTACGGTAAAACAGCATTTCCGTAGCCGGAATAGATATGAGCTTAGCCATCACTGCAGTTGTCCCCCACAGAAAGACAATCAGGTGCAGCTTGAAATAATCTTTTAATGACGCCATCAGCGGGGAACGTACTTGTACATGACCATTGAAATGGTGGCAAAGATCAAATTCGGAATCCATGCAGCAAGAATCGGCGGAAGTGATCCCGCCTCCGCAAAGGTCCGCGATAACATGAAGAAAAGGATAAACACAAACGAAAGCGAAAACCCGAGCGCAATCTGAAATCCGGTTCCGCCCCGAGCCTTACGGGCTGAAACAATTACGCCCATAAATACCAGAATAAATGTTGTGAAGGGTGCTGAAAAGCGAATGAACAGTTCCGTCTGATAGCTCTCCACGCCTGTCATTCCCCGCGAACGCATTTTACGGATATGCTTACGCAACTCAGTTATGGTCATGCCATCATAATGCCGCGATTCGTCTTCAAAGTCTGACGGACTGATAATCAGTGTCGTGTCTAGCATCTGACCTGAACGGTTCAAAGTCCGGGGCATCGTGCGCTCAAAGAACATTTCATCCACGCGCTTGATGGTCCAGTTTCTTAAGGTCCATTTTCCTGAAACAGAATCCCATGCAATGTTGTCAGCTGAGAGTTTTTCAATCAAACGGTTGCTGTCAAATTTTTCGAGGGTGAAAAGATATCCGCTGTTGGTACGATTATTAAAATTCTGAAGAAAAAGATATACGTCAGGCGCCACCTGCATATGTACGTTGCGCTTGTCATACAGGGTTTTGTTCTCAAAATACTTGAGCTCAAAGGCTACCCGCGACCTGTTGGACTGCGGTATGATCCATCCGTTCAGTGCAAAACTCGCCGACGCAATAATGGCAGATGCAATAAAATAAGGAACCAGCAATCTTCTGAAACTTGTTCCGGCACTCAGTATAGCAATAATCTCAGAATGTGCCGCAAGACGTGCAGTAACAAAAACAATTGTGATAAAAACTGTTATCGGCGTTAGAAGGCCGGCAATCCATGGTATAAAATCACCATAATATTCCAGCACCGCAGGGAACTTAAGTTCGTTGCGGGCGATCTTATCCATTTTTTCAGTGATGTCAATGACCAGAATAATGGCAGTAAGCATCAGCACCACATATAAAAATGTGGCCAGAACTTTCTTAAGTATATACCGGTCAATGGTATTCATCACAATCTTCTGGTAACTTTTTCAGTCATCTCTTTTTTCCAAAACTTAAAAGTACCATCCATTATTTTTTCCCTCGCCGTGTTCACCAGCCAAAGGTAAAAAGTAAGGTTGTGGATGGAAGCAATCTGCGCACCCAGTATTTCCTTGCTGACGATCAGATGGCGAAGATAGGCCTTGCTGTAGAACGTACTCACATATCCTCCAAGTCCGGAATCAATGGGACTAAGGTCAGTCTTCCACTTCTCATTTCGGATATTAATGACACCCTCTGAGGTGAACAGCATTCCGTTTCTGGCGTTACGGGTAGGCATCACACAATCAAACATATCCACCCCAAGATCAATGCACTCCAGTATGTTTTCAGGAGTCCCCACGCCCATCAGGTAACGCGGCTTTTCTTTAGGGAGGATGTCACATACCACGTCCGTCATTTCATACATCTGCTCATGCGGCTCACCCACCGACAATCCGCCGATGGCATTGGCAAACAAATCCTGCCCGGCACAAAAATCGGCCGACTGCTTTCGCAGATCCGCAAAGACACTGCCCTGAACAATAGGTAACAATTCCTGCCTGTATCCATAAAGGTCGCTGGTCTCACGAAAACGTTTTATACAACGCTCCAGCCAGCGGTGGGTTATGTCAAGCGACTTTCTGGCGTATTCATACTCACACGGATAAGGTGTGCATTCATCAAAAGCCATAATAAAATCAGCTCCGATAGCACGCTGCAAATCCATGACGGACTCAGGCGTGAAAACATGGGTACTTCCGTCAATGTGAGATTTGAAAGTAACGCCCTCCTCTCTGATTTTACGGTTAGCCGCAAGGGAATAGACCTGATATCCTCCACTGTCGGTAAGAATAGGTTTAGGCCATCCGTTAAATTTATGAAGGCCGCCTGCTTCCCGAAGTAAATCGGTACCGGGGCGCAAATACAAGTGGTAAGTGTTTCCAAGAATAATACGGGCACCCACATCATCCAGTAATTCACGCTGATGTACAGCCTTGACCGTACCCGCAGTGCCGACAGGCATAAAAACCGGTGTCTCTATAGGGCCGTGATCCGTATGAATCACCCCTGCACGGGCATTACTGCCGGAAGCAGTCGTAAGAAGATCAAATTTCACAGCCGCAAAAGTAGGAAAGAAGGCCAGATTACTCCAGACTTTTCCCCATGGCCGCCAGCTTCATTTTGGTTGCAGTTTCCTTTCCTAGGAAGTTCTCAATTTTTGACTCAAGAAAATAGATCAACGGGGTCAAAAGAATGGCCATCGTGAACTTATACATATAGTTCATCAGACAAATTGCCAGCACTTTCTGCCAGTGCCAGTCATTTCCAAGCTTAAATGCAATAAACAACACGATAAAGCTGTCAACAAACTGGCTGACAAATGTTGAACCGGTAGCCCTCAGCCAGACATACTTCTCACCGGTAGCCCTTTTGATTTTATGAAAGACAGTTGCATCAATAAGCTGACTGACAAGAAAGGCCATCAGACTTCCGAAAATGATCCACATGCCCTGACCGAAAATAGCACTGAAAGCATGCTGCATGTCAGGAACCCCTTCCGCCTGTTTTGAAGACAGCCACCAGTCGGGAGGTGTTACACCAATGGCAAGATAAAACATCACAAATGCATAGGAGATCAATGCAACAGCCGTGTATGATATCCTTCGCACCAGCTTTGGCCCGTAATACTCATTCACGATGTCAGTGATTACAAATTCAAGCGGCCACAACAACACGCCACAGGTAAGCGCAAAAGATAAGCCGGTCTCACCGAAAAGCGTGAAGTTTGCAGGAGGTATTCCAAGGAGCGCTTCCAGGGAAAATATTTTTCCACCAATACATTCAGCGATCAAAGCATTGGCAACAAAAAAAGCAGTGATCAGCGTAAACAGAAATGCCGGACGATTACCGGCAACAGGATGACTCATATCTCAGGGGTTAGGATCAGGTTCAGTTACGAATCTCATAAAGGTAACAAAAGACATCCTCTTTCTCATTGGATGAAAAAATAATTGTCCTTTTATCCCACCATTTATACGAAGACCGCCTCAATAATGAAGATCCGATATTAACTGAACCGGTATATGGAATTATGACAACAGGGTTATGATTCAATGTCACCCTGATAGTTTTTCCTGATT
>JBMTCO010000104.1:0-8478 GCA_049430945.1 Cyclobacteriaceae bacterium | reverse complement strand
CTACAAAACAGGAATCATTTACTCTGAAAAGCTAAACAAGGGCAAAACTTTTAAAGGATCACTGATTCTGAAGGTTACAGACCGTGTAGGAAACGTAAGAACATTTAAACAACAAATCATATGAAACTCAAACCCGGCGCAAAAGCACCTGAATTTACTGTGAACGATCAGAATGGAAATCCTATATCACTTAAATCTTTAAGAGGTATATAAGTTGTGCTTTACTTTTATACAAAGGACTTGACACCAGGATGTACGGCCGAATCATGCAACCTGCGGGATAATTACAAAATGCTTCGGAAGCGGGGTTACGAAGTATTTGGAATCAGTTCGGATAACGAAAAGTCTCATCAGAAATTTATCGCCAAGGAAAAACTGCCCTTCAGTCTGCTCGCAGATACAGATAAAAAAGTCCATGAGGCTTATGGCACATGGGTTGAAAAATCCATGTATGGAAGAAAATACATGGGCACAGCACGAACAACGTTTATAATTGATGAAGAAGGTAAAATCTCTGAAATAATTACTCAGGTTGACACTAAAAACCATACTGATCAGATTCTGGGGCCAAAAAAGGTTCAAACCAATTCTGCCGGTGATAAAAAGAAAGCTCCTGCGGTAGCCAATAAGAAGACAGCAACAAAAACTCCTTCTATGGTCAAAAGAAAAACGGCCAAAAAGTCGGCGACAAAGAATTCCTGAAACTTTAATTCTACCCTGCCATAAATAAATTCGTAAATCAAGCCCTTTCCGGACCGGAAAACGGAAAGGGTTTTTTAATTTTCGGAATAATTTAACCTGAATGGAAAATACCGACCTGCAATCCCTACAGGCCACTTGTTCTCAGATACGGAGAGACATCATCAGAATGGTTCATGCGTGTCAGTCCGGTCACCCGGGAGCCTCCCTGGGTTGCACTGAGTTTTTTGTAGCCCTCTATTTCAAAATCCTCAGGCATAATCCCAGATTCTCGATGGATGGAACCGGAGAAGACCTCTTCTTCCTTTCTAACGGACATATAAGCCCGGTATGGTACGCAACCCTTTCAAGGGCAGGATATTTCGAAACAAAAGAACTGGCGACTTTTCGACAAATTAATTCCAGGCTCCAGGGGCACCCTGCCACACATGAACATCTGCCGGGAATCAGAATCGCATCAGGATCACTTGGACAAGGTTTATCCGTTGCGATTGGTGCGGCTCAGGCAAAAAAACTGAATGAGGATGATAAACTTGTTTATGTCCTCATGGGAGATGGTGAACAACAGGAAGGCCAGATCTGGGAGGCTGCAATGTATGCTGCACACCATAAAGTCGACAACCTCATTGCTTCCATTGATTATAATGGCCAGCAAATTGACGGACCTGTAAATGAGGTTATGTCCCTCAAGAATCTGAAAGGAAAATGGGAAGCCTTCGGATGGACAGTACTTGAATCAAATGGCAATGATCTTGAAGATCTCCTTGAAACAATGGATCAGGCAAAAAAATTGACCGGACTTGGTAAGCCTGTCCTGAATCTTATGAAAACTGTAATGGGCCAGGGTGTGGACTTTATGATGGGCACACATAAATGGCATGGTGTTGCACCCAATGATGATGAATTTGCCAAAGCCATGGCTCAATTACCTGAAACTTTAGGGGACTATTAATTACACCGGGATGAATCCATTCACTTTCAAAGAAAAAAAAGATACAAGGTCAGGTTTTGGTGCCGGGCTTGCTGAACTGGGCAGAAACAATCCAAATGTGGTCGCTTTGTGTGCAGACCTGACCGGTTCATTAAAGATGGACGCTTTCAAAAAGGAATTTCCGGATCGTTTTTTCCAGGTTGGTATTGCCGAAGCAAATATGATTGGCCTGGCTGCCGGTATGACTATTGGGGGAAAAATTCCGTTTACAGGAACATTCGCAAACTTCTCTACCGGAAGAGTTTATGACCAAATCAGACAATCAGTGGCGTACTCAGGTAAAAATGTTAAAATTTGTGCATCACATGCAGGGCTCACCCTTGGTGAGGATGGTGCAACCCACCAGATCCTGGAAGATATCGGGATGATGAAAATGCTCCCGGGAATGACAGTTATTGTTCCCTGCGATTTTAACCAGACCAAAGCCGCAACGATTGCACTCGGCAATCATCATGGTCCTGCCTACCTTCGATTTGGAAGGCCGGCCTGGCCGGTGTTCATGCCGACTGATCGACCTTTTGAAATAGGAAAGGCTGACCTGCTTATAGAAGGTACAGACGTTTCAATTTTTGCCTGTGGCCACTTGGTCTGGGAAGCACTTGAAGCCGCTTCCGCACTTTCAGATAATGGAATCAAAGCTGAGGTTATTAATATTCATACCATAAAACCTCTTGATAATGAGTCAATTATAAGATCTGTAAGAAAAACTGGTGCAGTAGTAACCTGTGAAGAACACCAGATGAACGGCGGACTTGGTGACTCAGTGTCGCAAGTTATTAGCCTGAATTTTCCTTCCCCGCTGGAGATGGTTGCAGTACGTGACAGTTTTGGAGAGAGTGGTAAACCAACCGAGCTTCTGAAAAAATATGGTTTGAGTTCAGACGCAATCAAGGCTGCAGTTATGCGGGTTATTGAAAGGAAAAATAGCCTCTGACTTCAGAAGTCAAAAAGGATTTACAGCACTTCACCTAAAAAAAAACCTTTTTTCTATTGAGTAAATAAAATGCTGCACTAAATTTCCGCCCTCTTTCGGGCATGTCAAAAAAAACAACCGAACCGGGAAACAGAAAAAAACCAATAACAAAAAAAATCTATGGCAAAAAAGGCAAAGAAGGCAGCGAAGAAAAAAGCAGCAAAGCCGGCTAAGAAAGCCGCTAAAAAGGCAGTGAAAAAAGCTGTTAAGAAATCAACGAAAAAGGCAACGAAACAGGCAGCGAAAAAGGCTGTTAAAAAGGTTGCCAAGAAAGCTGTAAAACCGACAAAAAAGAAGTCATCTGCTCCTAGGAAAAAGGCTGCAGCTCCTGCACCGGCTCCCGCCCCTGCGGCAGCCCCTGCATCTGTAGAAGGAACAGGAACCCTGTTCTGATATGGTCTGAAAGCTTAAAAGAGGCTGCTTTGGCAGCCTTTTTTGTTTCACGGCCATGCTTAAATTTGTAACTCAACACCAGATCCATGGGAAGAATATTTGAAAAGAGAAAGCACAAGATGTTTGCACGCTTTGATCGAATGGCCAAAGCATTCACCCGTATCGGCAAGGACATTGCAATCGCTGTAAAACAAGGAGGTCCTAATCCAGATAACAATCCGAGGCTCAGGATGGCCATACAAAATGCCAAAGGTGTGAATATGCCCAAGGATCGGGTAGAATCGGCAATCAAACGTGCTTCCTCCAAAGAAGAAAAGGATTTCCAGGAAGTAGTGTACGAAGGGTATGCTCCTCATGGCATCCCGGTCCTGGTTGAATGCGCGACTGACAATCCGACCAGAACAGTAGCAAACATCAGACTTTATTTTTCGAAGAACGGCGGCAGTATGGGTAATTCAGGTTCGGTTTCATTTATGTTCGAACGTAAAGGGGTGTTTAAGTTTGATCCCGCTGCCATCAACCTCGATGAGGTCGAACTCGATTTAATCGATGCCGGCGCAGAGGACATCCGTCGAGAGGAGGATGAAACTGTAATTTTTACAAAATTCACTGAGTTTGGTTCAATGCAAAAATTTCTTGAATCCAAAAACCTGGTACCTAAAAGTTCTGAACTTCAATATATCCCGTCAAACATCAAAGAACTTTCAGATGCAGAGACAGACGAGGTAATGGAGTGTATTACCGCGCTCGAGGAAGATGATGACGTTCAGAATGTATATCACAACCTTGCCTGATCAGTGCTTTTATTCCTGGTCAATTGTTAACCTGTTTTCAACCATCCTGTTGTTGTATTGCTGAATCATTGCCTCTGATTTTTTCCTCATCAGGCTCACATCAATACTCGTAGAAACATTAGTGGTCATTAATGGGTTATTTCTGTAGTCAAAAAGCCCAAGCACCTCCTTGCCATCAAATCTGAATAAATAGTTCCCATCCATTAGCTGGTAAGCCATACCTGCATAGTTAAATGAATACTCAGGGCCAGGCTTAAAAAGATCTTTTCCAAAGGCAATGAAAGGCCTGTCATAATTAAGATAGGATAAAATGCTTGGCAGGATATCGATTTGTTGAGCGGTCCGGTTTTGATCATAGAAGGCTTTCATACCGCGCTGGTAAAAAATAATAGGCACAGCATACTGACCCCACGGGGTTTTATATTCCGGCATGGTTACTTCAGATGATACGTGGTCCGCAGTTATTACAAACAAGGTTTTATCAAACCATGGCTCATCAGAAACCTCCTCAAAAAAATGCTTTAATGCTTCGTCTGTATACTGCACCATTTTATACATCTTGTTTTCACAATCCCTGTAACGTCCGGCATGTGGTACAGGGAGCTTAAAGGGATGATGGGACGAAAGACTGAACATGGCCGCACAAATAGGTTCGGGAAGTTGATTAAGTTTTGCAGCGAAAAAAGGGAAAAATTCATGGTCCCAAATCCCCCAGATTCCATCCAGCGCAGGCTTTCCCTCAAATTCGTTTTTTCCAAAATAGGCATCAAAACCGGTTTGCTTTGAAAATGCATCAAAACCCATAGAGCCATTTGGTGCCCCATGAAAAAATGCTGAATAATATCCTTTTGACTTGAGCAGAGATGCAATACTATTAACCCGGTTACTACTGAAGTGGGAAAGAACAAACGGCACCTCAACAGATGGTATTGAACTGAGGACCGATGGCATCGCATCAATCGATTTACGTCCATTGGCAAAACTGTATTTAAATGTGTAGGACTGCCCGGCGAGAGAATCAAGAAATGGCATATATCCTTCATAGGAGTTTGAAAATCGCTGTCGGTTATAAAAGCCGGAAAATTCCATTGAGAAACTTTCCAGAATGATAACAACCACATTCATTCGCTTAAATACTGAGTCCGGCATGGGCCGGTGGACAGGAGTATAAGCTTCCTCCAGTGCTTCCTCAGATTTATAATAGTTCACCTTTTTAATTACACCGGTCGTAGCAGTACGTATTAATGAAAAAGGTGTATTAACAATAAGAAAAACGTCCTCAGGTACAGCAGCATATGCAAAGGCATTTGACATGGTGATTGGCCTGGTACTCTTTCGGAAATCTCCACGCATACCACCAATACAAACTCCAATGGTTAATAATGCATACACTGTTGCTCCACCATAAAACTTAAGGTTATTCTTCGGAACTGATTCTGCATGTTTTATGTGACCTGAAACCCGGACGAGAAAATACGACAGGACAATAAACAAAAGCGTAATTGACCAGAATTCCGTAATAAACCGCAGACTTAATCCGGCAAGGTTGGTTTCATTTTCAAACTGATCTAGCACACTTAACGTAGTCCTTCTTAGGGTGGTTCTGTAGTACACTACATCCGCGAGATTTACCAAAAGTCCTGAAACATTGAGAATAACAAAAAGATAGTGTACCAAACGCTGGTACCACAATTCAAATCGCAATCGTACAGGCAGAATTACAAGCAGAATAAGAGGAAGATTCAGATAAATAAGCCCTGAAAAATCGAACCGGACTCCACCCTGCAAGATGTCCAGAAATCTTGCCAGATGCATCCCATGGAATAAATCCCGATTATATTGATAAAAAATTACTCTGCAGATGGTATAAAGTACCATCATAAGCAAAAGTCGTGACAACAATCCGCTATACCAGCCAGTTCGCAAATCCGGAATGAAATGTTTGGGCCATGGGCGGGGTCTCTCAGGTATCATTAAACTATTCTAAAACTGATTTTATCCCAAGATTACTGGAATTGGGTCATATATTGAGCAAATTAAGGTTAATCGGTTATTTTTGGCACTTTCAGAGGTTGTCACGATCTTTCAAAATCAATTAATTAAATCAGGTTCAATAATGGAGCTGCTTGAAAAATCAAGATCACAGGCTCAGAACTGGCTGAATAGTTCTGCCATTGATGAGGAAACAAAGAATGCAATAAAAGAACTTTTGAATGCATCTGAGCCGCGGGAACTGATTGATCGCTTTTATAAAAACCTGGAATTTGGAACAGGCGGACTAAGAGGAACCATGGGTGTGGGACCTAACTGCATGAATAAATACACCATTGGTGCAGCTACTCAGGGTTTGGCAAATTATCTCAGGAAATCATTTCCCGGAGAAAATATTTCAGTTGCCATTGCTTACGACAGTCGGAATAACAGTTCATATTTTGCTCAGGTTACTGCAGATGTCTTCACTGCCAATGGTATTGAAGTTTGGCTTTTTCCTGAACTAAGACCTACTCCCCTGCTATCCTTTGCCATCCGGCAACTTAAATGCAAAAGCGGAGTTGTCATTACCGCCTCCCACAACCCAAAGGAATACAATGGCTACAAGGCATACTGGCAGGATGGAGCACAACTTGTTCCTCCACATGATTTGAATGTGACAGAAGAGGTAAATGCCATCTCAGGATATGATCAGATACGCTTCAAAAGGATCCCTGAACTGGTTCATACAGTAGGCCCCGAAATTGAACAGAATTATTATCAGGAGGTTCTGAAACTTATTCCCGGACAAGATGCCATAAAAAGGCAAAAAAATATATCCATTGTTTACAGCAGTATCCATGGGGCAGGCATAACAATGGTGCCTGAAATACTAAGAAAGCTGGGTTTTGAAAATGTCCACATTGTGGAGGAGCAGAAAAAACCTGATGGAAATTTCCCAACCGTAAAGTCACCAAATCCCGAAGAACGGTCGGCCATGGAAATGGCACTTGAGCAGGGTAAAATTCACAATGCTGAGTTAATTATGGCAACTGATCCTGATACAGACAGAGTTGGAATAGCCATACGTGACAATCGGGGAGAATTCCTACTTCTCAATGGAAATCAGGCACTTAGCATTATGCTGTGGTTTATCATGAAAAACCTGGATATGTCCGGATTTCCAAAGTATGTTGCAAAAACCATCGTTACAACTGAACTTATTGATACCATGGCTGCGCAGTTCGGTGTTGAGTGCATTAACACCCTGACAGGCTTTAAGTACATCGCGGAGCTGATCAGACAAAATGAGGGGAAAAAAGATTTTGTTGCAGCCGGGGAAGAAAGTTACGGATATATGGTAGGGCCGTTTGTCCGCGATAAAGATGCAGTTTCATCATGCGCTTTTTTTGCTTCACTGGCCGCAGCAGCCGCTGATTCCGGGCAAACAATGTTTGACTGGATGCTGCAGGTTTACAAAACATATGGTTATTACCGTGAAGGCCTTGTAAATCTGGTTCGTAAAGGCGCTGAAGGGGAAAAGGAAATAAGGGAAATGATGAATAAGCTAAGACAAAATCCGCCAATAACGATCGCAGGTAATCCGGTGATCAGGATGCTTGATTATCAGGCAGGGATTGAACAGAATTTTGAAGAAGAAACAACAAAGCCACTGGATTTCCCTAAGTCGGATGTTCTTCAGTTCTACACAAAAGATGGTAGTAAAATTTCAGTCAGACCTTCCGGCACTGAACCTAAAATAAAATTTTATATAAGTGTACGCGGAGAGCTGTCATCCAAATCTGACTTTGAATCAGAAACAATCCGGCTTGATAACCGCATAGATTTCATACAAAGAGATTTTATTAGCTAAGCATATTGCAAAAGGATGACCAATCATTAACTTTGTTTAGTCGTCTCTGACATAACTCTGATGGTCCTTATAAATAATTTCAAAGAGTTTGAAGCCTACACAGGTAAAGAACTTGGCGTTTCCGATTATCTGAAAATATCACAGGAACAGATTAATCTCTTTGCACAGGCCACACTGGATCATCAGTGGATCCATACCGATCCTGAACGCGCAGCTGCAGAAACCGCTTTTAAATCCACCATTGCACATGGCTACCTCACCATCAGCGTAATCCCCTATTTGTGGGAGCAAATTGCGGACATCAGAAATGTTAAAATGCTTATCAATTACGGCATTGAAAAACTCAGATTTAACCAGCCAGTTCTATCCGAAAATGAGGTAAGGCTCAGGGTGAAACTTTTAAACATTGTAAACCTTCGCGGCATTGCAAAAGCAGAACTTGAGGTAATCATGGAAATAAGAGATAACCCTAAGCCTGCATTCACAGGGGTTCTCCAGTTCCTTTACCATTTTAACCCCCAATGATTATAATGGTTGCGCATTATTCATTTTTGAGATGATGGACATCCTGCTTGATACGGATCGAAAACTATTCCTGACATTGAATAGTCTTTTTCATCCGGGTATGGATGGATTTATGCTCGCTGCGACCGATACCAAATTCTGGATTCCTTTTTACCTGTGGTTTATATTCATCCTGTTTAAAAAGCTGGACAGACAGGCATGGCTCGCTTTAATATGCATTGCACTTACGGTACTTATAGCCGACCAGATATCCTCCAGC
>JBMTCO010000103.1:0-8517 GCA_049430945.1 Cyclobacteriaceae bacterium | reverse complement strand
ACAATTAAAGCCAGACTAAAGTCCGGAACAGCAGGGTGTGCGGTGTACCACCAGAAATTTCCAACCTGAAAGTCCACACCTCCCCCACCTTTTTGCCATGGTATTTGTATTTGCTGAAGAAATCTTGCTCTCCTGAAACATTAAACCACTATTTACTGACAAAACCCTCATTGCTTGACAAACTTTCCATACACCATCTTCTTCATTCCCGCCACCAGAACAAAATAGCTTCCGGGAGCAAGGCCATCAACCCTGATCAGGGTTTCCTTCCCGATGAGGGGCTGGGTGGCCACCGTCCTGCCGGACTGATCGATGAGCATCACCTGCTGACTCGCTCCCGACCTGTAATCCGGAACAACCAACCTCAACTCGTCCCTGACCGGATTGGGATACAAGTCAATACGATCTCTCTGCTCCTTTCCAACGCCTGTGATGATAAGCGAAAAATCATCAGAGTCTGTGGAACATCCCTCCACAGTGCATCGCACACTGTACACACCTGATGCATCCACCTGAAGGTCCGGACCGGTTTGATTGCTCAGCAGCTGTCCGTCCTTGTACCACTCGATGTTACTCTTCGAGGAAGAGGTAAGCGTAATGTTCTCTGAACCAAGCCCGCTGGCCGTAATCACCGGCTTCCTTGGCAGGATGCAGAAGGTCTGGCTGACATCTGTCGCCGGCTCGTAGTTATTGTTTCCCGTTTGAACGGCCTTCACCATGGCATTACCCGGTCCTTTTATTGTTGCGGTATTACCGGAGATGGTGAGCTTAGCCAGGTCAGCGGATTCAAATCTGACTTCCAGCTTAGAACTTGATGTGGCGGTTAGCTCAAAAGTACCGACAGATTCAGAAACATCGCCGGGTTTATTGAAGGTTATGGTTTGATTGGCTTTGGTGATCGTAAGCGTGCCAGACACATAATTAAAGCTGTAATTATTGTCCGAGCCTCCGGTAACCGTGATGGGATATGCTCCGACATCAGAGGTTGTGTTGGCCGCACTGCTGACCGTTGGGGCGGTGTCAATGACAGTGCCGGTCTCGCCGTTCTTAAATCCTGTGTAAGAGAATATAAAGGCAGGATTGGCTTCGCCGTAGACTCTTGTATTATTTTCGGCAGAAACGGTAAGTGGTGCTTTGGTAATATTAAGCGTTCCAGGCTGGTAGGTGAAGGTATAATTATTATCCGTGCCTCCGGAAACTGTGATGGGATATGTTCCGGTATCGGAAGTTGTGTTGGCAGTACTGCTGACCGATGGGGCGGTGTCAATGACAGTGCCGGTATCGCCGTTCTTAAATCCCGTGTAAGAGAATGTGAAGACCGGATTGGCTTCACCATATACTCTTGTCTTAGCATCAGCAGAAATGGTGAGTGGTGCTTTGGTAATGTTAAGCGTCCCAGGCTGGTAGTTGAAGGTGTAGTTGTTATCCGCGCCTCCGGAAACCGTGATGGGATATGCTCCGGTATCGGAAGTCGTAATGGCTGTACTGCTGCCCACCGGGGCAATGTCAATGACAGTGCTGGTCTCACCGTTCTTAAATCCCGTATAAGAGAATGTGAAGGCCGGATTGGCTTCACCATAGCCTCTTGTCTTATTTTCGGCAGAAATGGTAAGTGGTACTTTGGTAATATTAAGCGTGCCAGGCTCGTAGATGAAAGTGTAGTTGTTGTCCGTACCTCCGGAGACTGTGATGGGATATGTTCCGACATCGGAAGTCGTAATGGCCGTACTACTGACCGACGGGGCGGTGTCAATGACAGCGCTGGTCTCGCCGTTCTTAAATCCTGAGTAGGTTATACTGAACACCGGGTTGGCTTCCCCGAAGCTTCTTATTTCATCATCAGCGATGGCAGTAAGGTTAGCCTTTTTTACAGTAAGGGTTTGTTCGACAGAGTTTGCGGCAGAAAATTCATTATTTCCCCCTTGCAAAGCAGTAATAGTAGCAGTTCCTACGCCAACAATAGTTAGCTTATTTCCATCCACAGTAGCAACATTTGAATCCGAACTGGTATAGCTTACAGGCAGACCAGAGTTTACCGTAGCATTTAAATCAAATGAATCATCCCCATAATGACGATCCAATAATGCTTGAAAATTAATTGTCTGTGAAAATTTACTTAATCGTGGTGCATCAGGGTCAGGTGAGCTGTTCAGAGGAGTGAAAAATATTTTATCTCGAGTAACATCGTTGTAGTAATTTATTGATAACCCGTGAAGATATGTGGTGTCGGTAATGACCTGATTATTAATTCGCCAATAGTTGTTTCCAAGAAACTCAGTGGTAACGGGATTGGGGTTTTCAGCAGTATTAGAAATCTTTTGTCCATCCTTCAAATTGAAATTAGAATTTCGTATAGTCAGCTTTGCCAAATTGAATAAATATTGTTCAACGCTAAGCTGATCGAAACTTGAGTTGTTTATCGTATAAACTTCATTTAATCCATCTTTACGAATAAATTCCGGGCTGGTTATATTTTGAAATAGAACTTTTTCCAATTCCACAACCGGGTGATTCAGATATTGAAATTGCTCATAGCAAGTGATGTTGGTGAAAGAAGAATTCTTAACAATCAAACTATCTCCATAATCCGTATAAAAACCGGCAAAGAACTTATTTGTCTGAATATCTGAAAAGTGACTATTGACTATTTTTATGAATGGATTTTGAATGAACAAGGGACCATATCCATTTTTAGTAATTTGAGAAAAGTTGGAATTGTAAATTGAAACTTTACTTCTTGCTCGGTTGCCAATAAGACCCCAACCTAATTTAAGCTTACTGAATTCACAATAATTAAAAATAGATTCATCGATGTGGCTGATCAGGTCATAGGAATATTGTCTTGGATCATTATACTGACCACTAATTAAATTTGTGAATGCACAGTGATCAAAAAGCAATTTTACATTTCCTCTGAAATTACCGTTATATGATTCCCAATAGGTATTACGCCAATAACCTCCAACTAATCCCAGTTTATCAAATTTTACAAAACTGAAAATTGACCCGGATAAAAACAGAGTATCATTTTCAGTCACCGTGCCGGTCGTAATATCTTCAAAAATAAATCTTCCGCTATGGACTTGTTCCGTGCTGGTAATTAGTATGCTATCGAGTTTTGTTCCTTTAGCGTAAATAGTACCATTGGTTCTTAAGCGAATACTATAGTCAGAATTAAAAATAATTTTGACTCCCGGTTCTACAGAAAGCTTTGCATTATCAATGATCAGGTTTCCGTTGATAGTATATGGACTTCCCGCCGTTGACCAGGTTACATCTTGATTAATAATAGAACTGGGTATGTTGGTTTGTGCGGATAATTGTGCAATAGTGATTGCAAGGAGTAGTAAGGTCAGGAACAGAACTCTAGTCTTCATTAATACTTTTTTAAAATAACACACTTATTTTAATCTAATACTCATCCATCAGCAAGCGTAAAGTATATATAAATTCAATTTGTGAAGGGTGTTATTTTTTTATTGGTAATCTTAAGTTGTTATTTGTGTCCTCTGTTAACATGTCATGTAAGTCGGAGAACAATTTTCAGTAACATTATAACTTTCAAATCCTTGCAGCTCCTTTCAAATCAGATAGCTGATCAAAATATTTGTGGCAATAATAACCTTAACTGCCCATTGAACCGGGATTCTCATCTGCGGCGGTAAAACGTTCAAAAATAATTTAGTTCCATTACTTTTTATGCGCTATTTGATATCATCAATTCCGGGAATAATCAGGCCACCCCAAAAATTCTCACCAAAAAAAACCATACCAAAATCCATTGATTTAAAAAGAAACTTTATACTGCCCTTTCTGAAACCGGTTCTCAAAATATCTGCTCATATTAAAACCGTTCACTACACCTTAATATAAATCTTCCTTCTGTGCAGCACATATCCCACAAGCCAGCAGGTAAGCATCACAGCCACACCAAATAAGAAAGATCCGGTGTAATCTCCGGTCCATCTGAAAAGGTTATCGTAAAGCCAACTAAGGACACTCTCCGGTTGAACTTTACCGGGCACCGGCCAATAGGCACCGTTGGGAATCCAGTACATCATAATAACCAGTACTTCCGACAGAATATAAATGACCAGCGTGTTCTTTCCGAAGACCTCAAAAAATGGGGTCCATCTCTTCTCACCTACATGCTCAATAACAAACATGATGATGGGCAGTATCAGCAAATCAAGACCGATGGTCTGAAATACATAGCTCGCTGTCCAGAGTTTTTTATTGATCGGTACAAACAGATCAGCCCACTGAGCAGCAAGCAATAACACAGCACCTGCAATCATCAGACGGGCTATGGTCTCATAACCATTTCCATTCCTGCTGATGAAACGCGCAGTAAGATAACCCGCCAGTACATTTACAACAGAAGGAATGGTGCTTAAGATTCCTTCCGGATCAAACGGTTTTCCTTCTCCCTGGTAAAGATGATCAGCACCCAGGATGAACATATCCAGTTTATGTCCCGCATTTCCCTCCATAGTCAGATCCCCGAAAGCCCATGATACCCAGGTGTAAAAGGCAAGGGACAAGCCCATGTACCAAACTGCACCTTTGACTTTGAAAAAGTGAATAATGAGAGCGGCGATTGCGTAACAAAGCGCGATCCGTTGCAGCACACCAAGGATACGGGTCTGACCAATCGGCCTGAAAACATACTCACCTGTTTCGGTGATACTGAAAAACGGAAACCAGTATAACAGGTAACCGATCAGAAATATGATGAATGTTCGTTTTAAAACTTTGGAAAGAACCACTCCTGTACCCTGTGCTTCGTATTTCTGCATGCTGAAAAACATCGCATTACCAATCACAAAGAGAAAAGTCGGAAACACCAAATCGGTGAGGGTAAACCCATGCCAGGAAGCATGTAATAATGGCGACCAGGCTGTATCAAAACTTCCTAGGGAATTTACAATGATCATCAACGCCACATCCATCCCGCGAAAAACATCAAGACTCAGATATCGTTGCTGTTGCATGTTCTGTAGGGTTAGGTTTTCAGGTGTTTGGGACTTTTAAGTTACGAAATGAAAAATTAAGATCTGACCACCCGGACAAATATCCGGCGAAGCCGGTTCCGGACTCAAGTCCGGAACAGCACAGAATTGTGCTTACTAACAGTCCAAAACTATGATCAGGGAAATGCAATTCAATCCCTGCAGAGCTCAGACCAACAAAGTCAAGGACCAGACCCCGGTCATCAGCTTCATTTAAGCAAATAAAAAAGGCTCCACCTGGAGCCTTTTTTATAATCTAACATAACTAATCAGTTGTTATTGAAAAGATCCTCCCACTTCAGCGCAACACGGATACCATCTACATCAGCATTTACTGCATTTGTTCCCTGTCTCAGATAGAATCTGGTCACATCCGGCATATCGCCCAATGAGGTCTGAGTAAAGGAAGCTGCAGGCTCTGCACCGGAAATATCCGGGTTGATGAACATCTTAACGATATCGTTGGTTGTTCCGGAAACAATCTCATAAGAAAGGACTATCAGTACTGTGGTATTTAAAGGAAGGTCTGTTGAAGAAAACTCTGCAACTTGGGAAGAAACACCTGTCGCCCTTAATCCAAGCTGATAGGTATTAGCGGAAGCACCTGCTCTCAGAGATACGCGGCCGGCAAAGTTTGATGTACTGTTGCCTGGTAAAAGACCGGCGAAATGATCACCGGTGGTACTTGTGTTTGCAGCCAACCCTGTGGCGGAAGTAACATTAACCAGAAAGGCAAGATACACCTTACCGGTCGTAACACTTGGGAAAGCTGTGTAGGCATCTTCAGCAGAGCCATTTACCATTGAAACTTTATTTCCGGTGGTGCCCGGGTATCCGGTGTAGCTCAGACTTCCTGCAGTAACCTGCAATGGCAAAGATGAGCCGCTGAAATTCACCCACTTTCCTCCGCTCACATTTGCACCGGTATTAACTGCAGTCAACTGGCCTGTCGGATAATCAAATTGCTCATTCAGCTGGATGGTTGATAATCCCTCATTACCTGTTTCATTACCGGATACATCTACTTCTTTGACTGTGGCACCAATTGATTTAATCACAAGTTTTCCGGCAATAGTCTGGTTCACGCCTGAGTTAGGTGAAAAATTCACTGTAATTGTCACTGGGCCTGTATTAACGGTAGAAGAAGGTACGCTGATCTCCTGAGCAAAGGTGCTTCCGTCTGAAGAAACTGTATAACTCGCCGGCGCTTTAATACTGATATTTCCAATGAGGGATGTGCCGGAAAGATCATAGGTAAGCGTCGAGGAAGAACCCTTGGTTACATCACCAAAACTTAGGCTGACGGGGTTGACAGAGATGGTCGCAGTTCCGTTATCGGTGAACACATCCCCGGAAACCATTGGACTCAATTGCCATAAACCATTAAATACGCCCACAATACCCTGCAAGGTTCCTGTGCCGGTAGGAATTAGGGCATTTGCAAAAGGTGAATTGGCTGAGGTTGAGGTGCTCTCCACTCTGACAATGGCAGTATTTCCTGCAGCATCCCCGATTTTATTGTTTCCTGCACCGGACCCGCCATCATATCTGAGATTGTTAACACCATTGGCATCAAAGAATCCTACATTCTCAATCTTCACAAGCTTACTCTCATAATTGCCTGAATTAAGATCACTGATGGTAATGGTCTGATAGGAAGGAAGATTTTTCGTTCCGATTTTTGTGGCCTTTGTATTAGGCATGCCACTGCTTCCTCCAAGTTGCAATAACCCTGCATTCAGGCCAATAGCAACATCTTTCAGTTCAACTCTTACCTCATCGCCTCTTTCAAGGGTGTTGGTAGTGGCGAACCGAAGCTGGATGGCACCGAATGCATCCTGAATAAATACATTTCTGGAGTTCAGGTTGTCATTTGTGGAAGTAATGACACCTCTGATATAGATGTCATCTGTGATGGTCGAAGTTGCACCCTGGTACAGGGCACGTACACTTGTAATTGAACTTGCTATATCATCTTCAGAAATAGTCAGCGCATAGGATGTATTTGAAGATCCGGGGGTGACAATACCTGTTCCACCGGTAATGGCAAGATTAATCAGCCGGTTTGACTTTTCTTCTGAATCATTCACAGGGATCACTTTAAAAGATACTGTAGTCTCGCCTGCTGCTACCGGAATTGTTACGACACCTTCTGTTGCAGCGGGATCCGTCGTGTAGGCTGTTCCGTAGACAGCATTTTCAGAGGTCAGTGTAACTTTTACTGAACCTGCCGCTGAGGCTGCAGGACTCAATCCGATGTTAACCTGAATTCCGGCGGCATCGCCTTCAGAAACCGTTCCGCTTGCTGTAGCAAATGTTGCCTGGGAAGCAGTTTCATCATCATTCAAAGTAAACTGATGTGAAGGTATAATGCTGCCTATAACAACTGCTTCACTTGACGAAGAAGAAAGTGTAAGGGTAATAAGTCGGTTTGCATTAACCTCAAGGTCGTCAACAGGAATAACCTTTACATTAGCATTGAGCTGACCGGGTGTATAGGGTAAAGCTATACTGTTATTTGTCGCGGCAGGAACAGTTGTATAATGGGTCCCGTATACAGCATTATCCGAAGAAACATTTAAAATAAGATTACCTGCACCCGGAGCGGCAGCCGATAAGTTAATTACTACATCTAAACCTGCAGTGGTAGCTTCTGCAATAGAGGAAGAACCTACTGCGAAATTTGCCTGCACCGGTGATTCATCGTCAGTAATAGAAACAGTAAGTTCAGCATTTGCTCCAAGCTCAAAGCCTTTTTCCGGATCGGACAGAGTAAACTCAACACTCTTATCACCATCCAGGAGATTATTATTTACAGGAGTTATTTTAAACTGAGCGGCTGACTGTCCTTTTGCTATGGTTATTTCAAATGAACCTGACGAGCCGGTTGGTGTTGTGGTAAAGTCATTTCCATACGTTGCGTTGTCTGAAGAATAATTCACAGTGACAGTTCCTGTAGCTGCCGCCGGCCTGCTGAACGTGATGTTAATTGTCTGCTCACCGGATTGTTCACCAATCACCTGGCTGGAATTGGTAAAAGAAACAGTCGCAACTGGGATCGGATCATCCTCTTTACACGCATTAAATATAACAGCTCCTGCTAGCAGCAGCAGGAATGCTGTCGACCGAATTAGATTTGATGTTAAATTCATGATTAATAAATATTAAACTATTGAACAGTTAGTAAAAAGTCATCTATATCCCAGGAGGCGGAGGCTGTATTATTAGCTCCGGTAAATTGAAATCCGATAAATACCTGGTTTCCGGAAATATTTGTGTACGCCGCCTCCACTTTCTTCCAAACCTTCGATCCTGCAGCAGGGTACTGACTGTTGATTGAGTTCAGATCTGTCCAGCCGGCTGCCAATGGATTTCCTGCGCCCGAATAATCTGACGACCATTTGGCACTGATTGTTCCGGGGCCGGAAAAATTGGAGTAAACCCAGAAGCTGATTTGCATGGTTGCACCCTGAGGTACCGCGACCGGATTTAATATCATCCAGGC
>JBMTCO010000102.1:0-8756 GCA_049430945.1 Cyclobacteriaceae bacterium | reverse complement strand
GGCAGCTTTATTCAAGCATTCCAAGAAGCCCCTGGATGTCCACCTGATGATAGTTGAACCGGAGAAATATGTGGAATCTTTCGTGAAGGCCGGAGCAGCGGTTGTTTCCGTTCATGCAGAGGCTTGTCCGCATCTGCACCGCAATATCCAGCAGATCAAAAGCGTTGGAGCAAAAGCAGGCGTAGCGATAAATCCGCATACGCCATTGAATGTGCTTGAGTATGTTATTAAGGAGATTGATCTTGTTTGCCTGATGTCTGTTAATCCGGGTTTCGGGGGGCAGAAGTTTATAGAAACAACCTACCGGAAAGTTCAGATGCTCAGGGAGATGATTGATAAGTCAGGGTCGGATGCTTTGATTGAAATTGACGGAGGGGTCAATGCCGAAAATGCCGGGGCACTTATGAAAGCAGGTGCTGATGTGCTGGTGGCAGGCAATTTTGTATTCAGCTCTCCAATTCCTGAGGGTATTATTGCCGGACTCAAAAGAGAATATTAATTACCACTTTAAATTATTGGTATTAATTAATTAATAGTCAATTATTTAAGTCAAATAATTTTGTCTAATAATTTCAAAATAATCCGAATCCTTTTACTGCTTTTGGTGGTTATTGCTTCCGTTCCGGCAGCAATTTCGCAGCGGGCTTATGTGGATGTGGGGCCCGGTATACTCATTAAAGGACCTGCAAATAAAACAGTTGGGAGGTTCAATGCAGGGATTCATAACATCATGGGGGAAAGGTTTGGTTTTTATTCAACCATCGAAGCCGGTAAAGCAGGGGAGGGCAGCTATTTCAGGGATATTTTCGGAGTGAATGCCAGGGTCAGCCGCATGTTTGAGGTTTATGGCGGCATGGGCTTGTTTAAGGATGGTTTTATAACCAAAGGGCTTAGTTTTCAGGGTGTCAGGAAGGAAGTCGGGGTGACTGCTTATCTGGAGGCACTGCACCTCAGCATTGATTTAGGAATTTCCGCATCAAGCGGCCCTTCCGTTAACATTGGTTATGTCATACCGATGGGCAGTAAATTCAATCGCGGGGAAAAGAAATTCAAGGAACTGCAGTTCCCGCTGGAAACGATTTATGCTGAAACAGACCGTCATTTATTCAGAGAGTTGTGCAGTAAGATCACTTTCAGCCTGAGCACCGGAAAAGGCTGGCATCATTTCAGTCATGAGATAAAAGGGGTGGGCGTTTATCAGTCGGATACCCTTGGTCCTTTGCTTGTAGGCACCAATCTTCCAAGACCTCCTTCAGGCGTATCCTCCTGGATTTCGGATGTTAAAACCCGCGACTTACCGCAGCAGACTGCACCGGGTGAGTTTTTGACCATTCCTGACACCTCTTTCCGGTTTGATTCCAGAACAACCGGGGTCCCATATCAGTTGCAGGCATCTGTTAAAGTCCGAAAATTCAGAGTCGGAGCGGGCATAGGTTTTGACATCGTAAGAAATTCTGTATTCCGACAAAACATTCCTACAGGTCAGGCTGCTGAGTTACCACTGGCAAATAATCTGATAAGACCGGTCAGCCTTTCAAAGGGAGACATATCAATCTCCAGGTTCTTTGGTTATGCGGGTTATGATTTTTACAAAATCGGAAAGTTCAGCTTCAGTGCCGATCTGATGGCAGGACGGGTTTATCCCGGACGGAATTTTAATGCAGCTTTAGTTACACCGGGTCTGTTTTATAACGGAGGTCTGAACACCCGTTTTCAATTGTCAGAATATGTCAGTCTGTTTGTCCGTCCCTCATTGGAACGGAAGAATTATACTGTTAACACCGGACTTCCGGTACCGGAGATCAGGCATAACATCAATTCCACTTATCTGAATTTCGGAATAAACTACAGTGTTCCTGCGTTGCCCCGATGTTACATTTCTGCCTGTCGAGCACAACTTGATCATGGTCATGGCAACAGGCAATACCGCAGTCGCGTGCATCCTTTTTTCCGCAAGCAAAACCCCGGTTATGGTGAAAACAAGGTGCGTGTAAAACCTAATCGTGTAAGGATGGTCAAGGACGGCGCAATACCCCGGTAAAATCTCACTTTAGCACTATTTTTCGGCCTTTTTTGGGGTTAAATAATGAGGTTAATTGACTATTTTTACAACCTTATTGGATAACCCTGTAAAACTGTGGCAGAACAACCCGAATCCTCCCTTCCTTCCAATGTCATTCCTATAAACATTGAGGATGAAATGAGAGGCGCCTACATCGATTATTCGATGTCGGTAATTGTTTCAAGGGCCTTACCCGATGTGCGTGACGGATTAAAGCCGGTGCACAGAAGAGTGCTGTTTGGAATGCTGGAGCTGGGAGTTAATTACAACAAATCTTACAAGAAATCAGCCCGTATCGTTGGAGAAGTTTTGGGTAAATATCACCCGCATGGTGACGGTTCGGTTTATGATACGATGGTGCGGATGGCACAGGACTGGTCGCTTCGTTACACACTTGTAGATGGTCAGGGCAACTTCGGCTCTATTGACGGAGATCCTCCTGCAGCGATGCGATATACAGAAGCCAGGTTGCGAAAGATTGCAGAAGAAATGCTCGCCGATATCAACAAAGAAACTGTTGATTTCCAGCCGAACTTTGATGACTCCCTGAAAGAACCAAGTGTGCTTCCTGCGGGTATTCCCAATTTGCTTGTCAATGGTGCTTCCGGTATAGCTGTTGGTATGGCTACCAATATGGCACCGCACAACTTGTCTGAGGTTATAGACGGAATCATTGCGTACATAGAAAACAGGGATATTTCTATTCAGGATCTGATGAAGTATATCCAGGGTCCGGACTTTCCGACCGGAGGTATTATTTATGGTGTCTCCGGTATACAGGAGGCTTTTCTGACCGGCAGAGGCAGGGTAGTGGTGCGGGCGAAGGCTGAAATTGTTACCTCTGCCAACGGCAGAGATCAGATTGTGGTAACGGAAGTGCCATACATGGTTAACAAGGCCCAAATGATTGAGAAGACGGCCATGCTGATTAATGAGAAAAAGATTGAAGGCATTTCAGAGCTCAGAGATGAATCAGACCGCGAAGGCTATCGTGTTGTCTATGACCTGAAGAAGGATGCCATTCCCAATATTGTACTCAACAACCTTTTCAAATACACGCAGCTGCAGTCCTCCTTTGGAGTGAACAATGTTGCTCTGGTTAAAGGTCGTCCGCAGACACTCAATCTGAAAGATCTGATTGTTTACTTTGTGGATCACCGTCATGAGGTCGTAATCCGCAGGGCGAAGTATGAGCTTGCAGAGGCCGAGAAGCGGGCTCATATTTTACAGGGTTATCTTATTGCGCTTGATCATCTTGATGAGGTGATTGCCTTGATTCGCGGGTCTCGTGATCCGGATATTGCGCGTGCAGGGTTGATTGAGCGTTTCGGACTTTCAGAGATTCAGGCCCGGGCAATCCTTGATATGAGACTCCAGCGGCTGACAGGTTTGGAGCGTGAAAAGATTCAGCAGGAGTACAAAGAAGTTATGGCGCTTATTGATCATCTGAACAAATTGCTTGCTGATGAAGGCATGCGGATGGAAGTGATCAAGACAGAGCTTCATGAGATTAAGGATAAATATGGCGATGCACGACGTACCCAGATTGTACCACATGAGGATGACATAACCCTGGAAGATATGATTCCGAATGAGGATATGGTGATTACCATTTCCAAAAAGTGATATATCAAGCGCACGATGCTTTCTGAATACAGAATACAAGGACGAGGCGGTGTGGGTTCAAAAGGAGCTGCGACCAAGGAGGATGATTTTACAGAGCAGCTGTTTGTTGCCCAGGCGCACAATTACCTGCTGATATTCACGGAAGCTGGAGATGTTTTCTGGAAGAAGGTTTATGAAATTCCTGAAGGCAGCAAAACAAGCAAAGGCAGGGCCATCCAGAATCTCCTTAATATTAAACCCGGAGACAAAGTCAGGACCATTATCAATGTAAAGACGCTTGAAGACAAGGGGTATCTGGAGAATAATTTTGTGATTCTTTGTACTGAAAAAGGCACAATCAAAAAGACATCCCTTGAAGCCTATTCCAGACCAAGGGCAAACGGAATAACTGCGATTACCTTGCATGAAGGGGATCGTCTGATCAACGCAGCTATCACAAACGGAAAAGACCACATCGTGATTGCCAAGAGCAGTGGTAAAGCTGTGCGCTTCAATGAAGAGGATGTACGCCCTATGGGCAGAACGGCTGCCGGTGTGCGTGGTGTAACCCTTGAGGGCGAAGAGGATCGGGTAATTGGCATGGTGTGCATCAATCGGGAGGACGCAAATCTTCTTGTAGTTTCTGAGAAAGGATATGGTAAGCGGTCTTCCATGGAAGATTACCGTATTACCAAACGCGGCGGCAAGGGTGTAAAGACTATTAACGTTACGGATAAAACCGGTAAGCTGGTTGCTATCAAGCAGGTTACGGATCAGGATGATCTGATGATTATCAATAAGTCCGGCATTACCATTCGCATGAATGTCAGTGAATTGCGCATTATGGGCAGGGCCACTCAAGGTGTTCGTCTGATCAAGCTGAATGAGGATGATGAGATTTCTTCTGTTGAGAAGATTGAACACATTGATGCACCGGCAGGGGAGTCTCCTCAGTAGATTTTCTTCCTAAATTATATTCACTTTATTAAATTGGCGTCCTTAAAATAAAAAGTGCTTTTTTAATACTCTAGTGAGGGGTTTTGAAAAAGGCATGATTTTTGAAACCATATTTAGAAAACCTACCTAACACTAATTACAACCAAACCTGATTATGAAACACATCCTGTTGGCAGCTTTAGTTTTTGCAGGCTTCTTGTCTGCAGAGGCTCAGAAGGAGGCTCCCAAGCCCAATGTTAACAAAGCAATGACCCTGGCTAAGCAGGGAAAGTTTGAAGAGGCAAAAGCAATTATTGATGGTGTTCCGACTCATGAAAAGACAAAAGCTGACTCCAAGTCCTGGCTCTATCGTGGTGTCATTTATATTGCTATGGACACATCATCTTTTTCAAAGCCCGGTGAAAATTTCACAAGGACAGGCGCAGAGGCCATCAAAAAAGCTACTGAGCTTGCAGGTCCTAAGGGAAAGCTGACCATTCTCGATGCATCAACTGGTGAAGTACAAAGCGTTGAGCAGATCATTATTTCATTCAAGAACGCTTTCCTTATAAAAGGCGACAAGTATTTCAATACTGATGATTTCAAAGGTGCGATGGGTGAATTTAACAAAGGCCTTGAGATTGATCAGGACACTACCCTGTTGCGTTATGGCGGTGCAGCTGCATTCAATGCCAACGATATTGATGCGGCGGTTGATTACCTTACCCGTTACCAAGATAATGGCGGAAGCAATGGACAGATGATGTATCTGCGTGTGGCTTTGTTGTACGAATACAAGAAAGATTATGAAAAGTCTTTGATTGGTGCCCGTGAAGCCCTAAAAGTTAATCCGAATGATGGTGCTCTGCGTCAGATTGAATTGAACTGTCTGCTTGAGTTACAGCGTTATGAGGAAGCAAAAAATAATTTGCTGGAGGTTATGAAAGTAAACCCTAAGGATCATGAGTCTGCATATCTGCTTGGTGCACTTTATGAGGAACTGAAAGATACCAAAGAGTCGCAGGGATGGTTTAAAAAGTCAGCGGAGATTAATCCCGGATTTATGAAAGCAGCTCTTGCCATGGCCAGAATGTCTGCCAATGGTTACAAGGAGGTTAAGCAGCAGATGGATGTTCTGGATTATAAAAAGGACAAAGTAAAGCTTGAACAACTTGATAAGCTTTATGTGGAAAAATTGAGAACGTCAGCTACCGAATGGGAAAAGTGCCTTAAGATTGATGATAAGGACCGTGAGTCACTTGAGAACCTTGAGTTAATCTATGGTCGCCTGGATGACAAAGCCAATCTTGACAAAATCCAGAAGAAGATGAAAGCGCTTGGTTACGAGAACTAATACTCCTTAAGATTTTTATTGGAAAAGAGCCCTTCACGGGCTCTTTTCATTTCAGGGTGTGTAGAATTCTATAAGGGAAGCAAAGTAAGTGTCTTCCCATCCTTCAGTGATTTCTGACCAGGCTTCATCCGGAATATTCGTATGATTCAGTTCAACGGAGGTGCCCTTTGGGTGTTCGTGTAATTTTATGGTTACCACTGAGGGCTCTGCCTGATCACCGAAGTCCCAGTGCTGAACGATCCTCTTATCTTTTTCAAATGATACATTTGTGCCCGTGATGCTGTCATCCCACAGTGAGAAACTGCTTCCCGGCTCAGTGCTCATAATGGCCGGCGTACCGGTCCATAGCTGAATGGTCAGCGGATTTGTCAGCGCCAGATAAACCTCGCCCGGTGTTGCAGGGACTATAAAATACTTTTTGAATGATTTCATTTAATAGGTTGTGGTGTTTTCAGACTGTTCCGATCGGGTGGGAGGGGAGCGAAAATTCAACTCTGGTGCCTATGCCGGGAGTGCTGGTCAGGTTCACGGTTCCGCCGAGGGCTTCAATCTGACTTTTAACAAGAAACATCCCCAGCCCTTTTCCTTCCTTGATGGTTGTGAGCCTTTGGAATGGTTCAAATACTCTGGAGCCAAATTTCTCGCTGTCGAAACCAATGCCATTATCCTCTTCAATAAAATGAATCATTTTATCTTTTTTAAAGACCCTCAGGCTAATGACTGCAATACGGTCCGGTGCACGGTATTTTATAGAATTTGAAATCAGGTTGTACAATATGCTGTTCAGATATGCAGGAAATGTTACCATATAGTCCACTTCAATATCTGCCTTGACTTTTATATCGGACCTGGTGAGCAGTTCTTCAAACGAACGAAGAATCAGATCAACCATATTCCGCAGGCTGACCTCTTCAAATTTTATCTGATGGCCTTTACGCAGTTCGAGAATTGTTCCAAGGTCTTTAATGATGGTATCCAGATCCAGTGCGGACTGACTTAATTTTTTCAGGATTTCTGCTTTGCCCTGTCCGCTGCCCAGGTCGGACTGAAGGAGATTTACCAGTGCCATGACACGGGCTACCGGAGATCGGAGGTTATGCGCAGTTACGAAGCTGAATTGCTCCAGCTGCTGGTTCTGATCAGCAAGAACGCGTGTTCTTTCTTCTACCGCAGATTCAAGCTGTTCGTTGTATTGTTCAATCTTCTTTTTGGTGAGGGTCAATTCTGCCTTTTGCTGTTCCAGATCATTTTGCCTTGACAAAAGTTCCTGTTGGGACTGCATGAGTTTTTTGTTCTGATCTTGGGCTTCTTTGGTTCGTTGCCTGATGATTGATTCCAGTTCTTGTTTTTCATTTTTGGAGGCTTCATCTCTCCAGCGTAAAACATAAAAAACGGCGGATGCACTGCTTCCAAGGTAAACGATCCACATCCACCAGGCCAGATACCACGGCTTCCTGATCGTGAAAGGATAGGAGGTGACTGCGCTTTCTTCCCCTGTCAGATTGATAGATTTAACTTCGAAAGTATAATCTCCAAATGGCAGGTTGAGGAATTGCTGTTCACAGCCTGTTGACCACTCAGACCAATCATTATTAAATCCTGTAAGCCGAAAGCTAAATTTGTTATTGTCAATACCGGAAGTAAAAGGAGAAGAAAATGAGAAGTTGATTGCATTTTTTCCGGGCTTAAGATCTTTTGATTTGAATGTTCCGTGGCCTTTATATAACACTGAGTCGTTCCAGGTAACCTCCCGTAATAAGACGAGTGGCTGAGCTGATTTACTTGTTGAGATATTTTCAGAATTGAATTGAAATAAACCCTCACTGTTTCCAAACCAGGTAATTCCATTAGGGTCGCAATAGATTGCCGATGAATGTCCTGTAAATCCGGGGGTGGGGGGAATTCTTTTCAGAGCTGTCTCCTCGATTACCCATTTGTTGTTTCTTTTTTCAATCCAGCCTTTGCCCTTTCTTGAATCAAACCAGATCCGGCCTTTTTTATCGGATGCAAGCTGGAAGGTTCGTCTTCCTATCAGAGACTTAAAAACTGCTGTATCTTTTTCAAACCTGTTGAATGTCTGGTTAAATATATAGACTCCATCTTCGGAGGGCGCATATAATTTACCATTGAGCGTAAATGTGTAGGTTCTGAAGTTTGAAGGTAATCCTGCCTTCGCTCCATAACTGAATATTTCCTCCGGCAGGAATTTATCCGGGAGTTCTGATATGGTTGATCCTTTATCAAGTATTGGTATCCTGAGTAATCCGAAGACATCTGTACCAAACCAGAGATTTTCATCTTCATCGATATTACCTGTCCAAAGATCGGTGTAACCGGGTACTGCGATTGATTTGGATTGCCAGCCTCCGTTGACTTTTTGCATGGCCATGACAGAATTTTCCTGACCGCTGAAGATCAAATCAGGATTGTTCGGGTGGGGGATGAGGTTAAAAAAATTGCCTGATCTTATTGTTTGTGCTGATGTCCCTTTTACCTCATAAAATCCAAAAGTTGAGGAAACGATCAGAGATTTATTACCCGGCGGACCGTAAGCTGCCAAGCTCCAGCACTGGGTGAGTACGCCTGGAATTTTTCTGAACCTTCGCTCCTCGTTGTTGTAGTAAAACAATCCTTCAGCAGAGCCCACATAGAAAATGTTGTTCAGCCAAAGCGATGACAGGATGATTCCGCTGAGACCATTGCCTCGGTTGAAAATCCGAATAGGGGAGTTGTATTCAATAATGGAAACCCCGTTGTTTCCAACGACGAGGTTTCCATACCGGTCCAATAGCAATTGCA
>JBMTCO010000101.1:0-9030 GCA_049430945.1 Cyclobacteriaceae bacterium | reverse complement strand
CCTCCCCCTTCTTGTTGTTGAACTCAAGAAGCTGGTGTCTGAGTCCTTTAAAAGAAATAAAGATTTCTTCATTAGCAATGCTAAAGAAATCTTCATTATTTCAAATGGCTTCAGAGAATTCATTGAACCTGTGGTTACAGAGTTCGGGATTTTACCTGAAAACATTTTTGCCAACACCTTTGAGTTTGATGAAAACGGAAAAATCTCCGGTTTTGATAAAAATAACCCCCTTTCGGTAAATAATGGCAAGGTTGAGCAGATCCGCAGACTAAATCTGCCGGGAGACGTTTATGTAATAGGTGATGGCTACACGGACTATGAGATTAAGCATTCCGGGCTTGCCAACAAGTTCTTTGCTTTCACTGAGAATATTGAAAGGACGCAGGTGACAAGCAAGGCAGACCACATCACACCAAGTCTGGATGAGTTTTTATTTCTAAACAAACTCAACACCTCTGTTTCCTACCCTAAGAACAGAATCCAGGTTTTACTGCTTGAAAATGTCCACCCCATTGCGGTTCAGATGATGAGAAATGAAGGGTTTCAGGTTGAAACCGTCTCTTCAGCGTTAACCGAGGATGAGCTCTGTGAGCGCATCAGAAATGTATCAGTGCTTGGAATAAGGTCTAAGACCATGGTCACTGCGCGGGTACTTGAACATGCAAACAGGTTAATGGCGATCGGGGCATTTTGCATCGGAACAAATCAGATTGATCAGAAAGCAGCCACTGCAAAAGGAATTGCAATTTTCAATGCACCCTTCAGCAACACAAGGTCTGTCGTTGAACTTGCGATTGCACAAATGATAATGCTTATCCGGAATATTCCCGATAAATCTGCAGGAATGCACAAGGGGATTTGGGATAAGTCAGCCAGTGGCAGTTATGAGGTAAGAGGAAAGAAATTAGGAATTATTGGTTATGGCAATATAGGAGCTCAGCTTTCAGTCATTGCAGAATCGCTAGGCATGAAAGTGCTGTACTATGACCGTGAAGAAAAGCTTGCATTGGGCAATGCAATAAAATGTAAAAAACTTGATGAATTGCTGGAGCAGGCTGACCTGGTTTCGCTTCATGTTGATGGTCGTGCCTCAAACGAAAATCTGATCAACGCCGAATCTTTTAAAAAAATGAAGGACGGTGTTATTTTTATTAACCTGAGCCGCGGACATGTGGTTGATATCCCGGAATTAAGAAATGCCATTCTCACCGGGAAAGTGGCAGGATGCGCTGTGGATGTGTTCCCTTACGAGCCTGTCAGCAACAATGAAGAATTTATTTCAGAGCTGAGAGGTTTACCCAATACCTTGCTGACGCCACATATTGGCGGAAGTACGCAGGAAGCACAGGAAAACATCGGCAACTTCGTCCCTGCAAGGATGATGGAGTATATCAACACCGGCAGCACAAGCAACAGTGTGAACTTTCCCAATCTGACCCTTCCGGAACTTGAAAATGCACATCGTTTAATTCATATCCACGACAATGTGCCGGGGATTCTGGCCAAAATCAACCGGATACTTGCCGACCATGGAATTAATATAGCAGGACAATACCTCAAAACAACCGAGCAAATCGGTTATGTGATTACAGACATCAACAAACAATACAGCCAACAATTAATTCGTGAACTCAGAGCTGTAGAACATACTATTAAATTCAGAGTTCTTTATTAATTTCAGGCACCTGCAAGGGCTAACCCAGGCCCATGCCCTGAACCTGATATGAGAATCCCGCAAGGGTGGTTTTATTTTTCTTTTTTAAGGTTGGCACACCGATCTCCGGTCATTGCCCGCCTTGCCCTGAGCATTCTGCTTATTCTGGGATACTATGTCCTGATCCATTACATCCAAAACAACATCACAAATCTGGACTTTGTGGTACCAGGTTTCATGGTTTATGTTTTTGGCTATGTGATTGCACTTTTGTTTTACTTCCGCCTTGGAAATTCTTATTACCGATGGTATGATGGGTTAAAGGCTTTGACCTATTTAAGAGCCAATGCCGAAAGCTTTTCAATGAAGGTACACGGCAGTTTAAAGGGCAATACGGAACAGGAAAAATATCTGCTGGCCATGATGATTAATTTTTACAGATCTGTAAGAGATAAAGTCAGAGGCATCCAGGATTCGGGCCGACTCATTCCTCAGGGAAATCTGCCATTAGGTGAATTGACTGCGCTTGATGACATGCCCTCCGGTCTCAATGCGATGATTGAACAGAGGATTAACAGCCTTTATACAGAAGGAAAAATTTCATGGGTAGAATTTCTTGATCTGAGCAGGAATGTCACAAGAAATTCAGAGCATCTGGCCGTTTGTGAGGCTCTGCAGAATACCCCGCCCCCTAAAACCTATATCATCCATCTCCGTGGCTTCGTATTGTTTTATGCAGGTATTATTCCATTCGGTTTTATTCACGAACTGGGCGTCTGGATGATGCTGTTTCTTTCCGTCTTTTTCTATTTCTATACAGGCATGGAAATAATCAGTGAGGAAGTGGAAGATCCGTTTGGTTTTGACCAGAATGACCTTCCTGTGAATGATTTGACCAAGTTGGCAGAAAAAAGAATTACTCAAATAATTAAAAGCTAATAATTTTTTAACCTGATATGGGAGCATATACAGACGATTCCGGAAAAGAAAAATCAGTTTGGTTCGCCATTATTTTTGATTTCCACAGGACCAAAACCTTAAAGCGACTTTCCTACAGCATGGTTCTGGTAGGGCTTTACGCCTTTACAGTTGACTATATAGAGTCAGAAATGCTTCACGTTGATTTCAAACCACCTTCTTACGTATTCTCAATGCTGGGAATTGTTCTGGGTATATTACTGGTATTCAGAACCAACACAGCCTATGACCGTTGGTGGGAAGGCAGAAAACTTGTAAGTAAACTCGGATACACCTGGAAGAATGTCGCTATTAAGCTGAATGCCTTTTTACCGGAAACCGACTACGAAAACAGAAAATATTTTTCTGCGATGATTTCCAATCACAGCTATTCTCTTAAAGAGAGCCTGAGGGATAGCATCAAACCAGAAGAATTAATAGAGGCGGAGCCGGGATTACTGAATAACCTCACCAGAATATATCACATTCCAAATTTCTTCCTTACAAAGGTATGCTTCAGATTTAATCAGCTCTATAAAACAGGTGTTATTACTGATATGCAATTCCTTGAAATCAGCAAGCATATAGATGATATTTCAGAGGTTGTAAGTTCCTGCGAGCGCATTCACTCTTCTCCTATTCCCTTTTCATATGCCATTCATTTGAAAAAGTTCCTGTTTGCTTTTGTCCTTATACTTCCTTTTGGATTCATCCATGATCTGGGATACTGGTCTGCACTGATTGTGATGCTGATTTTTTATGCAATGGTCGGTCTGGATGTAATCGGCGAAGAAATTGAGGACCCCTTCGGACAGGATGAAAATGACCTGCCATTTGATTCCCTCTGTTACTCTATCAAAAAAAATGTAAACGAAATTTTAAAGGTCAAATGAAATTCAAATTCAATTCAGCGCTTTTTGTATTACTAATCGTTACCTTCCTTATTACCTCTTGCAGCAATCCACTTGATAAGCAGTTTAACAGGGAAACCGCAGAAGCAGATTTCACCAGGATTGTGAGACTTGGAAAAATTGACAGTACAGAGGCCCAAATTATGGGTCAGTACATGGTTGAACGCGAACTTATCGGAACCCAGATTCTTGAAATCGGTGCTACCTACAGAGACATCCTTAATGAGGCAAAAAAATCATTCGGGGAATCAACGGGAAAGCCTGACAATAATTCAGAACCGGGTAATTATGAAGAATTAAATTCAACTCTCAAGGTTGTTCTGTCGTACATAAATGAACCCATTGCCATTAGTAACTGGTCAAAACAAATGAGGTACCATTTGTCGGCTGAAAATATTTCAGGAAAAAGAATTGGTGCATTTAAAGGCAGGATAGCATTTTATGATGCCTTCAATGAAAAAGCTTACCACATTAATTACAAGTATCTTGACCCGGTTGAACCCGGTGAAAGGATAGAAAAAGATATTCAGATCAGAATGGAAAATGTTCCGGTTCCCCGCCAGATTCTCGAATTTTCAAAGGTGAATCCTTTTACAGTAAAGTGGGAGCCGGAGAATATAATTTTCAAATAAAAGCCTCCGACTCCGGAAAGGTGGTTTCTGAACCCCTGAAAGACAAGTTTTGGGCTGCCATAGTCCGCAACCTTCCACTGTTAACCTGCATAAAATGCGAGGATCCGGACAAGCCGGATTGAGGCCTGGTTTTGTACAAAAGCTTTACCCGGTATTGAATTTGTTGTAAGGTTCAGCAAACGTGTCCCGGAACCGAAAGGCTTTGCGCAAAGTTACTGAATGCCCCGCACCTTCAGCGTCTGAGGAGCAATGAATTTTTTTGTCTGCCATTAAATGCCCCCTGTTGATTAATTTGCAGTTCATCAAAATTCGATTAAATGCTCCCGGTAAATTTCACCCCAGGACCTTCACAAGTTTATTTTACGGCTGAGGACCATATCAGGCAGGCTTTCAGGGATGGAATACCTTCCATCTCGCACAGAAGTAAAACTTTTGAATCTGTTTACCGCGAGGCTAAAGATGGTTTATTTGAATTGCTAAATATTCCTGACGGCTGGAGTATGGTATTTACTTCTTCAGCCACTGAAGTCTGGGAAAGATCCATCGAAAACCTGGTTAATGAAAATTGTCATCATTATGTAAATGGCGCATTTTCAGAAAAGTATTTTGATTTCGCTATAATGCTTGGGAAAAATGCAGAAAAAACCGAAATGCCAGCTGGATTTGGGTTTAATACTCCGGTACCTTCTCCGGATTGCGAGATGATTGCTGTCACTCAAAATGAAACAAGTACAGGGGTCTCAATACAAAATGACTGGATTGCACAACTCAGGTCACGCAATCCGGAAGGACTCATTATAGTAGATGGCGTTTCAGCACTCCCGCACCTTCAGCCTGACTTTTCAAAAATTGATTCATTGTTTTTTTCAGTGCAGAAAGGATTTGGTATGCCTGCCGGACTTGGCATATGGCTTATGAATGAACGCTGTATTGAAAAATCTGAAAGCAGGACCAGGGCCGGCTATAAAAACGGAACATACCACACAATAGCCTCACTGATTTCCAACGCAAAAAAATTTCAAACCCCTTCCACACCGAATGTCCTTGGGATATATCTTTTCTCAAAAATTTGCGCAGACTTTTTGAGGAGAGGAATTGAAACCATCAGACGCGAAACAGCCTACAAATCTACATTATTATATAACGCGCTTGATAACCACCAACTAATCCAGCCTCTGGTTACAAATACATCGGATCGTTCTCAAACTGTTATTGTTGCTAATACCGGATCTAAAACCAGGGAGATTTATGAATTTTTACTCAGTAACGGGCTACAGGCGGGCGAAGGTTACGGAGATGGTAAAAAATCACAACTCCGTTTTGCAAACTTTCCGGCCCATTCAAAAGAAGTATTTGAAAAGCTGACTGACCTTCTCATAAAATTCAGGTGATTATGAAAGGAAAACCTGATTTTAAAGGACTTTTTCTTATGAGGTTTTCATATTATTTACTCATTATCTTTTCCTTTTACAAAGCTGAAGGCCAGGGAAGACATCTTGAAACACTTGTAGAGGAGGCTGAAAAAAGAATCAGTAAAAATGACTCTGAATCGGCGATGGTTATTGCCCACCGGATTGTACAAATATTTCCTTCAAATCCTGAAGGTTATCTGATCAGAGCCAAAGTTCAGGAATTGAACGGAGCGCTTGAATCGGCGTGCACAGATCTTGGTCTGGCGATAGCTGTTGATCCTGATAACCCTGAAACCAGATTTATGAGAGGCCTGATTGCCTACAGGATAAACAGATTTGATCTGGCAAGGTTAGATTTCCGAAAACTGTTGGATTCAAAGAATTCGGTAACCAACACCGTTTTCTTCAGACAGAATAATTATCGCGGCACTGACCAAATGATGACCATGCAGAGCGGACCGGCAGATCAGTTGCTTCATCTTCTTGGACTGGTAGAAATAAAGGCTGGTAATTATCACCGTGCCATAGAAGTCCTTGACTCAGCCATCAGACTTAACAATAAGGAGGCTGATATGTATGCCCATCGCGGACTGGCCTATGAAAGGATCCATGAAACAGAGCTTGCTCGCCGTGATTTTGAATTTGCGTTCAGGCTCGATCCGGAGCACAGCATAAGCCTTGTAAACAAATCGTACATTTTAAAGAATGAAGGCAGGCTATCAGAATCCATCGAAAATATCGGGCGCGCCATCAGATCCAATCCGAATACTCCTGACACATATGCTGAGCGTGCTGTACTGAGATTGGAGAGACATGAATATGAACTCGCCGTCTCAGACTATGACAGTGCAATACGATTGAATCCGAAGGACACGGAGCTGTGGTTTAACCGTGGCCTTGCTTTGGAGAAATGTGGAAGGGTCGCGGATGCTTTTGAAAGTTTTGGAAATGCTATTATTCAGAATGAGCGCCATGAGAAAGCATGGTTTATGCAGGGTGTACTTCAGCTGAAAAAAAATGAGTTCAAAAATGCAATCAGCAGTTTCACTATTGCCGCAGGAATTAATCCGGAATATGGTGCAGCATACCACAACAGATCAATCGCTTATTTTAAATCGGGTCAGGATGAAAATGCATGCAGGGACATTAAAATTGCAGCATCCATGGCTCATCCAGGCTCAGCGGAATTACAAAAAAAAATCTGTAAATAATTCAGGATTTCTTTTTCCTACCGCCGAAACGACCCTTTTTTTCCGGTGCATTGGCTGCCAGTTCAAGACATTCTTCGAGCGTCAGAGAAGCCGGTTCTTTTCCTTTGGGAATCTTTACATTCTTTTTGCCGGCCTTTATGTAAGGACCAAAGCGTCCATTCAGAACCTGGACCTCATCATTACCTTCGAATAATTTAATGGTTTTGTTTGCATCTGACTCACGCTTAAGGTGAATCAATTCAATACAACGTTCCGGTGTTATTGAATAAGGGTCTTCCTCTTTCGGAATGCTTACAAATTTCTTGGCATGCAATACGTACGGACCAAAACGACCAATGTTTACCACTACAGGACTGTCTTCAAATTCGCCCATCTGACGGGGCATTTTAAATAATTCCAGTGCGTCCTCCAGTGTGATATTTTCAAGAAACTGACCGGTCCGCAGACTTGCAAACCTTGGTTTTTCGGTTGAGCCTTCCTCCGGATTTTCCCCGATTTGCACATAAGCACCGAACCTTCCAAGTTTGGCATAAATATTTTTTCCTGAAACGGGGTCTTTACCTAACTCACGGCTTTTATTCTGAACAGAGGAACGTTCTACTTTCTCAGTAGCTGAAACAGTCTTATGGAAAGGCCGGTAAAACCGGTCAATCATTTTTTTCCATTGCAGCTTCCCTTCGGCAATTTTGTCAAACTCTTCCTCAATTTCTGCAGTAAATGAGAAATTGGTGATATCAGGAAAATGCTCAACAAGGAAATCATTGACAATCATGGCCATATTGGTCGGGAATAACTTGGCCTTTTCAGCACCGGTAATCTCAACTTCAGCTTTTTTGGTTATTTCATCAGAAGCAAGTGTGAGCACTGAATAATTACGTTCGCGGCCTTCACGGTTTTCTTTAACCACATATCCACGCTTCTGGACCGTTGATATGGTGGGCGCATAGGTGGATGGTCTGCCAATGCCCAGCTCCTCAAGCTTCTTTACAAGACTGGCTTCCGTGTAACGGGAAGGCTGACGTGAGAACGTTTCTGTTGCCAGCATTTGATCGAGCGGGAGAATCTGCCCTGTGGTCAGTGGTGGTAAAACCTTGCTTCCCTCCTCTTCTGCGGAATCGTCATCATCTCTCGATTCCATGTAAACTTTTAAAAATCCATCGAAGCGTACAACCTCGCCTGTAGCTGTAAGAACTTTATCATTGGTACTTATTCCAACTGTTGCAGTGGTGCGCTCAAGTTCCGCATCAGCCATCTGTGATGCTATCGCTCTTTTCCAGATAAGCTCATAAAGACGCTGTGCATTTCTGTCCATGCCCGGGTCAAGGACAGAGAAATCAGTTGGCCGAATAGCTTCGTGAGCTTCCTGTGCGTTCCCTGATTTTGTTTTAAACCTGCGGTTCTGGACATAATTTTTTCCATAAGCAGATGTAATTTGCGCAGTTGCGCCATTGATGGCCTCCTCTGACAGATTCACACTATCGGTTCGCATGTAGGAAATCTTTCCTGCTTCATAAAGCTTTTGCGCAACCATCATAGTTTGCGAAACAGAAAAACTCAGTTTCCGGCTTGCCTCCTGTTGTAGGGTTGATGTGGTGAATGGTGGCGCCGGAGATTTTTTTCCTGGTTTCTTCTGCAGATCTTTAATAGTGTAGGTGGCCCCAACACAGGATTTAAGAAATTCCAAAGCTTCCTGCTCATTATCAAAACGTTCCGAAAGCTCAGCAGTAAGTGTTTTACCTTTTCCTACATCGAACAATGCAGTTATTCTGAAGGCCGATTTGGCCTGAAACCTGTCTATCTCCCGCTCACGATCTACAATAAGACGGACGGCCACAGACTGCACTCTCCCTGCAGAAAGGCCAGTTTTGATTTTTTTCCAAAGAATCGGAGAAAGTTCAAAACCAACCAGCCGGTCAAGAACTCTTCTGGCCTGTTGCGCATTTACAAGGTCGATATCAATGCCCCGAGGTGTTTCAATGGCATTCTTTATTGCATTTTTTGTGATCTCGGTAAAAACTATTCTTCTTGTTTTACTGTCATCCAAATCAAGCACTTCTTTCAGATGCCAGGAGATAGCTTCACCCTCGCGGTCATCGTCACTGGCCAGGTAAACAGTCTGTGCATCCTCAGCAAGTTTTCTTAATTTTTGAATTACTTCTTTTTTATCTGGGCTTATCTCATAGGTTGGCTCATAGTCATTCTCGACATCAATGGCGCCATTTCCTTTAGGCAGGTCACGAATGTGACAAAAAC
>JBMTCO010000100.1:0-9332 GCA_049430945.1 Cyclobacteriaceae bacterium | reverse complement strand
AAAACTGGCGATGTAATATCCGAGACATCCGATGATTATAATCTGAATCAGATTTCCGGGATTCAGTTTTTGCCTGTTTTCTTTTTTGGAGAGTACAACAACTGAACTGATTGTGAAAAATGGAAGTGCCCCGATCATCCGGACAGCCAGAAGGGTTAATACATCAGTTTGATTATCCTGATATCCAAGTTTTACAAAAATTGCTTTTGATGAAAAACACAAAGCCCCAGTCACGGAAATAATGATTCCGACCAAAAAGTAAGTCCGCTCTTTCTGCATGAATTAATTCTTCATCAGGTTGATGATATCCCTGAGTACGGCTGCTGAAGTGCCTAATGGATCAGCCTCATAATTTTTCATACACACCCGATCATATAAGTCCGACTCCAGCTCAAATCCCATTTCCCAGCCGTTGCATGTGCCTAAAAATGAATCTTTGCGAACCTCTTCAGGCTGAACGATTAATTTCCAGCCGGAATCCTGACGCTCGGCAGAAGCTATCAGCTTGATTAAACAATTTCTTCTGGCAGCGCCCTCAATTTCTGATTCAGAAATATCTGTGATGCCTTTGGTTTTTATTTTTTTAACAGAGCCATCCTGCCAGCCCAGTGTTTTGGCAATGATGAATAATTTATTGGCTGCGTCATGACCATTGATGTCATAAGCCGGATCTGTCTCTGCTGCACCAATCCGTTGTGCTTCCCTAACAGCCTCTTCAAAACTCCCGCCCTTACCCAGTTCAGCAAGGATGTAATTTGTTGTTGCATTTAGAATGCCTCTGAATTTACGCACATGCGCAAGGTGCAAGTCACGTTGTAATACATTAATCACAGGAAGTCCGCCACATACGGTTGCACTGTAGGCGATTTTTGACTTGCCAACTTCTTCTGTGTGATATGGTTCCGCGGCACCCATGTCTGCCAGCCGGTGCAATTCGTCAAAAGCCAGTGCCAGCGGAGCTTTGTTTGCAAATACGACAGGTATGCCTGCGCGCAATGCGGCGCGAGCAGCCTGTAAGCCCGGTGATCCGTCCTCCATGTTGGCAGGCGTGCTCTCAATCAGAATATCGCCAATTCCTGTGCCTGCAAAGTCTTCTGTACGAAGTACGGAGGAATAATCAGAAAGATGGATCACATGATCGCCATTCGCTTTTAAGGTCAGCAGCTGATCAGGAGTAAATCCGCTTGTGTTGAAAGCAACCCCTGTACTGTCGGCAACTGCAGTGATTTTAAATTTCAGATTATATTTATCTGCAATCTCTTTTTCTCGGTCACGAATAATTTTTAAAAGGCCACGGTTTACATGTCCCAGGCCGGCCAGAATAAGTCGGATGTTCTCCATTTCCTGAAACTTATTGCCTCAGGCCTTTGATGACCACATTTCCGGTCCCGTCTTCCCTGCAGGGATATCCCAGAACGGCTGATCGCTTTTTATCATCCGTTAGCAGTGAATAAAAGTCCTCAAGATATTTTAAAGTTGAGGCAATGTATTTTGGATCCAGCAGTGTACTTGATGAATACAGGTTCATTACTTTTTCCTTCGACTGAAGTTGTCTTTCAATGGCCGGTTGAAAGGCAGACTGGTCCTTCAGGCAATAGCCACGGTAGCGTCGCTCCCGGACAGATGACATCTCCAGTGCCTCCGCAGGTTTTGCGTATGGCGCAGATACAATGCCTGAATGATCAAAATCGTAGGGGACCGTATATACAACAGGACTTCCTTCTTTACCAAGCAGTTTTATATTCTGACGGTATTGCACAGACCAGTCCGTATTCGCGATCAGCAATTCAAAAAGTGCCATATCCAGAAATGTTTCCCGATCAGTTTTTTCAGGTCGGATCAAATCTTTTTCCAGGATATTCAGTTCATTTCGCTTTGCCACGGCATGTTCATCTTCAATTACAAAACAATGGACAGTTTTGACTTTCCCCGGTCTACCTTCATCTGAAAAGTTGACCTTCAGTAGTCTGGTGCGAAAACTTTTTTCCGTGAACAGATTAAAAATTTTATACACATAATACTCACGAAGCACGTAACGGTCATCCTGACAGGGAGTCACCAGTTTAAGTTTTTCCTGACCTTTGAATGGTGATCCTTCCGGTAATTGAGCATTAGAAAAATTCAGCAAAACAGGAGGCATGGAACAGTTCAGGCTGTTCTTACGGAAATGGCCTCGGGTCTTTGCGGTAATGTCAGCTTTAATAATTTCACCCTCAGGTCCTGTATAAGAAATCGTTAATGAATGATAGTTGGGATTATCGGCGCGGTCATTAAATAATTCATTCAGACGGCCTGAAAGTGTAATTTCAATAACCTCCTCAGATTCAAACAGCAGAGATGTTTTCTGTGCCTTTACCCCTTCTGCACAAAAGAATACCAACAAAAAAACGAAGATGCATCCGGTTTGAATTTTCACGGTGACTGAAGATTTAGGTCTTCAAAGATAATCAGTTTGGGGAATGGCTGTGGTGCTTAAGATTCTCAGGAATAAAATCCTTGATTCGCTTTTTGAAAATACCGTCTTCGTGAAGCCTGAATCCTGTTGTAATCATAAAAACATTCTGGTTACCGCTGATACCTGTTTGCGCTCTTTTGAGCCTGAAGCCCTGTGATCGCCAGGTTATTCCTCCAAAAAACCTTTCTCCATTATAGCCCGCTGCCAAGCCCAATGTGGAAACAAAATTGAACTGAATATCGTAGCGGGTTGGCAAATCGATTTCTTCGTATCGAACCCAGTAATGGGATGGACCGGCTGTGATAATTCCATTCAGGAAATAATCTTTGTGAATAAAATTATAGCTATATCCCGGTGCAATGCCGATGCCAGAAAAAATAACCTCATTCACGGCGCTGAGCTCAGTAAAATCAGCAATAAAGTCATCATCTATCAACGTTTCACTTCCTGAAAACACAAACTGATTGATGTTCATTCGAACCAGCCATGAGCCGCCACTTCTGACCTGATGTTCATTGAACGCATAAGGCGCTCGCATGGAAAATTTTTTAGAATTAAACAAATGGGTCGCAGAGGCAGACCTGCTTGTCATGACCAGATCTTTTCTGGATGGAAAAGGTTTTCCGCGATAATCTTCACCCGAGCTTTTGTACCAGAGTCCTTCGTATCGGTATAGACTAAGATCACCAAACCACTTATGAGACATATAGTTAAATGAAAATTCATTGGCTTTTGTTTTTCCGTATCTCGACAAGGTACTTGTTCCCGGCTCAAGTGAAGTCGCAAGTTGTAACTGAATTCCAAATACATGAATTCTTATGCCGGCAATGTAGTTGTTGTTGGGACGGTAGCTGATTTTATTTCCGGAGCCGTTATTGATTGTTATGACAGGAACCCGGTATTTTATTGCAGGGCCTACATTAAAATCACGTTCAAATGCTGAAACATATAATGTCCTGGACGAATCGGGTACTATCGAAAAGGACAGGCCCGTCCCAGCTGAAAGTAATGCATAAAGAAGAATGAGGACCGGCCGGTACATACTGCAATTTAAAAATGCCGGATTAAAAAATATAGACTTGTTACAATTCCTTTTTAGGCCGGTCTATGATCAGTCTGTTGCTTTTATCGTATGAAAAATAACTCCATACCCAGCTCCAGAAAATGAAAAGTTTGTTTTTGAAACCTACGATTGAAAACAGGTGAACAAACATCCAGATATACCAGGCGATAAAACCCTGGAGATGTAATTTTTTAAGATCTACGACTGCCCTGTGCCTTCCAACTGTTGCCATTGAGCCCTGGTCTTTGAATCGGAATGGTTTAAGGGGTCTGTCATCGAGGAGGTTTTGAATATTTTTTGCCAGCAGTTTTCCCTGTTGCATTCCCGGAGGCGCCATCATGGGATGCCCTGAAGGAAAATCTTCATCACCTTCCATAACTGCCACATCTCCGATTGCGAAAATATTGTCATAGCCCACTACACGGTTGAATACATCCACACGGATTCTGTTGCCCCCGCCGATAGATTCCTGTTTAATTCCGGATACAGGGTTTCCTTTAACACCGGCTGCCCAGATCACTGTTCTTGTAATCAGTTTATTGCCATTCTCAAACTCGAGGGTATACCCGTCGTAGGATTTGACCCTTGAATTGGTCAGTATCTTGACACCCATTTCCTCCAGATATATTTTAGCCTTTACACCTGATTCAGGAGTCATACTTTTTAAAAGATGACTGTTTGCATCTACCAGATGAATGTCCATCTGACTCATATCCAGTTCAGGATAATCTTTCGGAAACACATTATTCTTAAGTTCAGCCAAAGCCCCTGCCAGTTCCACACCTGTTGGCCCTCCGCCCACAACGACGAAATCCATCAGGCTGTTCATATTCTCTTCGTCATCGTATAAGAGTGCATATTCCATGTTGCGGATGACATGGTTACGCACCTTAATGGCATCCGTGATGGTTTTCATTGCAAGTGCTTTTGACTCAATCTGGGTATTTCCAAAGAAGTTTGTTGCTGCACCTGTGGCAATGATCAGATAGTCATAATCAATGCTGCCGATTGAAGTCTCTATGATTTGTTCTTCTGCCTTAATGGCTGTTACCTCCCCAAGCCTGAAATGAAAATCCTGAAAGTCCGAAAATCTTTTCCTGAATGGAAATACAATGGTGTTTGTTTCAAGACCAGAGGTTGCGACCTGATATAACAGTGGCTGAAATGTATGGTGATTATAGCGATCAAAAAGCACTATCTGAACATTGGCATTTTTTAAGCCTTTCGCTGCTTCCAGTCCGGCAAACCCACCTCCAATAATCACGATCCTTGGTTTGCCAAGGTCTTTCACCCTGGTTTTAGTAGGAATTCCTTTCGTCATACTTTTTCATTTGTCAAAAATACTCATCCGTCAGCCCGGCTAAAAGCAAATGCATAATTCATAAGTCAGTTTAGTCCACTGTATTTTTTTTATGAAAAAATTGCGGTTACGATTACCAAAACCGACTTTAGCAGATTATTTCCGTGAACTGCCAAAACCGCACCCGAAAAGTGCGGTTTTGTTATTAAACGGCAATCCAAACAAACAGTTGTAATCAATCTGATGATTTCGCCCAGGACACTTTTTCAAAAAATATGGGATGCCCATGTCGTAAAACGCGCTGATGGTTACCCCGATGCACTATTCATTGATCGCCATTTTATTCATGAGGTCACAAGCCCTCAGGCATTTGACGGACTCAGGAAAAGAAGTATTCCCGTTTTTAATGTTGGCAGGACTACAGCAACCGCTGACCATAATGTTCCTACCAAAGACCAGCACCTTCCTATTAAGGAAGCATTGTCACGCCATCAGGTTGAAACGCTGCGGAAAAATTGCGCCGAATTCGGTGTGGAGCTCTATGATCTCGGACATCCCTTTCAGGGCATAGTTCACATCATCGGCCCTGAACTTGGATTAACGCTTCCCGGTATGACGATTGTTTGCGGGGACAGTCACACTTCCACACATGGTGCATTCGGAAATATTGCCTTCGGCATCGGCACATCAGAAGTTGAACAGGTGCTTGCAACACAGTGTATCCTTCAGCAGCGTCCGAAGACAATGAAAATTGAAATCAACGGACAGCTTGGAAAGGGCGTTGTCAGCAAAGACATCATTCTTTACATCATTTCTAAAATTTCAGCCAGCGGTGCCACAGGATATTTTGTGGAGTATGCCGGTGATACCATCCGTTCACTCAGTATGGAGGCACGAATGACCATCTGCAACATGAGCATTGAAATGGGTGCGCGTGGCGGATTGATTGCGCCTGATGAAATCACTTTTGAATATATCGGCGGAAGAAAATTTGCGCCTCAGGGTGAGGCTTTCGAAAAAGCTGTAGAAGGGTGGAAGCAGCTTCATACTGACGAAGGTGCGGTATATGATCAGGTTTTAAAATTTGATGCTGCAGACATCACACCGATGATTACCTACGGGACCAATCCGGGCATGGGCATCAAGATTGCCGGAAATATTCCGAAGGTGGAGGAGATTGCAGATGCTTCTGAACGCCCCTCTTATATCAAGTCACTTGAATATATGGGACTTGAGCCCGGCAGCACATTGCTTAACAAGCCGGTGGATTATGTCTTTATCGGAAGTTGTACCAATGCACGCATCGAAGACCTTCGTCTGGTTGCGGAAGTAGTTCAGGGAAAACACCGCGCTGAAAATGTGGAAGTATGGGTCATTCCCGGTTCCAGACAAGTGGAAGCGCAGGCTCGCAAGGAGGGGTTGGATAAAATTTTTGAAGCTGCAGGTTTTGAATTAAGAAGTCCCGGTTGTTCTGCCTGTCTCGGAATGAATGAGGATAAGGTTCCGCCGGGTAAATACTGTGTGAGCACTTCAAACAGAAATTTTGAAGGACGCCAGGGACCAAAAGCCAGAACATTTCTGGCCAGCCCGCTTTCTGCGGCCGCTGCTGCCATTACAGGCCGCGTGACCGATATCCGAACCATGCTCAACTGATGCCATGAAAGAAAAATTCAACATACTCACCACCACTGCCGTTCCGCTGGCGATTGAAAACATTGACACCGACCAGATTATTCCGGCACGATTTCTTAAGGCAACCACCCGCGACGGATTTGGAGAAAATCTTTTCCGTGACTGGCGCTTTGAATCTGACAACACACCAAAAGATTTTGTTCTGAATGATGACCGTTATTCAGGAAAAGTTCTGGTAGCCGGAAAGAATTTTGGTTGCGGCAGCAGCCGGGAGCATGCTGCATGGGCAATTGCTGATTTTGGTTTTCGTGTGGTTGTGTCAAGTTTTTTTGCAGACATCTTCCGCAACAATGCGCTGAACAATGGAATACTGCCGGTCGTTATTTCTGATGCAGACCTTCAGCAATTATTAAAGAGTATTGCCGCAGATCCAAAGATGGCAGTCACTGTTGATTTGCCGGCACAAACAATTTCTGCCGCCGGCTGGTCAGCAAAATTTGACATCAATCCATATAAGAAAGATTGTCTGATGAATGGCTACGATGATATAGACTATCTGCTGAGCCTGCACGATGAAATCAGGGCTTTTGATCACGCCCACTGAACGAAGAGAAAGGAACCTATGAAAAAGAAGATAGTCATTCTGCCCGGAGACGGAATTGGTCAGGAGGTTACCGCTGAAGGAAAAAAAGTTCTTGAGCGTGTTGCTGAATTATTCGGGTATAAGTTTGAATTTGATATTGCGCTGATTGGCCACCAGGCTATTGAAGCTACCGGTGATCCGTTACCGCCGGAGACGCTGGACAAACTGCGCAACTGTGATGCGATTTTGTTTGGCGCCGTCGGACATCCCAAATACGACAACGATCCCGGCGCAAAGGTTCGTCCGGAGCAGGGTCTGTTAAAAATGAGAAAGGAGCTTGGATTGTATGCCAACCTTCGTCCCATCAAATTATTTGATGAACTGCTCGGTGCCTCCAGCATCAAGCCTGAGATTCTTAAGGGATCTGATATTTTATTTTTCCGTGAGCTGACAGGCGATGTGTACTTCGGAAAGCGCGGCCGTGAGAATGATAATCAGACTGCCTACGACACAATGATTTATTCCAGGTATGAAGTAGAGAGGATTGCACACAAGGCTTTTCGTGCTGCTCAGACCCGTCGTAAAAAAGTTACTTCAGTGGATAAAGCCAATGTACTCGAGAGTTCGCGTTTGTGGCGTGAGGTAGTGCAGGAAATCGGCAAGCAGTATCCGGATGTGGAGCTTGAGCACCAGTTTGTGGATGCGGCAGCGATGAAGCTGATTCAGAATCCAAAAAGTTTTGATGTGGTGGTCACCGGAAATCTGTTCGGAGATATTCTGACAGATGAGGCTTCGCAGATTGCCGGATCGATGGGCATGCTGGCTTCTGCTTCTGTGGGAGATTCCGTCGGGTTGTATGAACCTATTCACGGAAGTGCACATGACATCACAGGCAAAGGCATTGCCAATCCGCTGGCCTCCATTTTATCAGCTGCCTTGCTGCTGGATATTTCATTTGGAGCCAAGGCCGCTGCAGATGCAGTGATTGCGGCTGTGGAGCAGACACTTCGTGATGGATATCGTACCTCCGACATTGCGGATGCGAATACATCAAAAGATAAAATTCTGAATACCTCCGGAATGGGGCAGGCAGTTCTGGACAGATTAAAACATTAAACCATCATAACAACGAAATCATTTGTTTATGGACCGGATACAAATTTTTGACACCACCCTTCGCGATGGCGAGCAGGTCCCCGGATGCCAGCTGAAGCCAGAAGAAAAAGTAATCATTGCCCGTGAGCTTGAAGCACTCGGTGTGGATATTATTGAAGCAGGATTTCCCATCAGCAGTCCCGGCGACTTTCTGAGTGTGCTTGAAATTTCCAAGGCCGTAAAAGGTCCTGTGGTTTGTGCTCTCACACGCGCGAAGAAGGATGACATAGATGTAGCTGCAGAAGCTTTGCATTATGCCAGACAGGGGAGGATCCATACCGGAATCGGCTCTTCCGATATTCACATTCAGCACAAGTTCCGAAGCACCAGGGAAAAAGTTCTGGAGCAGGGTGTTGAAGCAGTCAGGTATGCGAAGTCAAAGGGTTATGAAGTTGAATTTTATGCAGAAGATGCCGGTCGTGCTGATCTGGCTTTTCTGGCACAGATGACGGAAGCGGTGATTGCAGCAGGCGCTGATGTGGTGAATATTCCTGACACCACCGGTTATTGTATCCCGGAATTATATGGCAAGCGCATCGCTTATCTTTTTGAACATGTGAAGAACATTCACAAAGCTGTGATCAGCGTACATTGTCATAACGATCTGGGGCTTGCTACAGCGAATACCATTGCAGGGCTGGTAAGTGGTGCCCGTCAGGCAGAGGTGACTATTAATGGAATCGGAGAGCGTGCCGGAAATACTTCGCTTGAAGAAGTTGCCATGATCTGTCAGGTGCATAAAGATCTGAACCTGACCACCAATATTATTTCAGACCGTTTGTATGATATCAGTCAGCTGGTGACCAGCATGATGCGTATGCCTGTTCAGCCCAACAAAGCTGTGGTGGGTAGAAATGCCTTTGCGCATTCTTCCGGCATTCATCAGGACGGATTTCTGAAGCATGCGGAAAATTATGAGATCATGACACCGGAGTCGGTTGGTGTTCCTTCCAGCTCAATCATACTTACTGCAAGAAGCGGCCGTGCGGCATTGAAGTTCCGTATTGAGCAGCTCGGTTATGATTTAAAGAATGCAGACATCAATCCTATCTACGAAGGATTTCTTCAGATTGCCGATGAGAAGAAGCATGTGGAGGATGAAGATCTGAAGATGCTGATGGCAAATTTGCCCGTGATAGGATAA
>JBMTCO010000099.1:0-9389 GCA_049430945.1 Cyclobacteriaceae bacterium | reverse complement strand
CCGCTCAGGTTTTTGTCTTGAATCACAGCACTATCCGGATGCTCCAAATAAGCCGGAATTTCCTTCCACGGTCCTGAAACCGGGCGATCATTATAACCAGAGGACCATTTATCGTTTCAGCACTGTCGCGCAGGCGACAGAATGATGAGGTGGTGTTTTATTAGCGGACCGGCTGACCTATATTTGCGCCCTTAAAAACGATAAAAATGGGTTTAAAGTGCGGTATCGTAGGACTCCCGAATGTCGGCAAGTCCACACTCTTCAATGCTTATCAAACAACAAGGCTGAAGCGGCCAATTTCCCCTTCTGTACCATCGAACCTAATGTGGGTGTTGTGCTGGTACCCGATGAGCGGCTCAATGCATTGGCAAGGCTTGTTAATCCAAAGAAAATTGTACCGACCACATTTGAGTTCGTGGACATCGCCGGACTTATCAAAGGAGCAGCACAGAGCGAAGATATTGGAAGGGGATCAAAATTTCTTGCCCACATCCGCGAGGTTGATGCCATCGCCCATGTCATCCGTTGTTTTGATGACGATAATATTGTCCATGTTCATAATCAGGTTAATCCTGTTTACGATAAAGAAGTAATTGATACCGAGTTGCAGTTCAAGGACCTGGAGTCTGTTGAAAAGAAAATTGCAAAGGTGGAACGGACGGCAAAAAGTGGAGATGGGAAAGCAAAAAAGGAACTTCAGTCACTGGTAAAATTTCAGACTGCACTGCAGGAGGGACGGAATGCGCGTTCTGTTGAGGCTGATGAAGAGGATCTGAAAGCTGTTTATGACCTTCATTTATTGACCATTAAGCCTGTAATCTACGTTGCTAATGTGGATGAAGGATCAGTGCTGAAAGGAAATCATCATGTTGAAGCATTAAAGGCAAAGATCAGCGGTGAGGGTGCAGGACTGGTTATGATTTGTGCAGCCATTGAGTCTCAGATTGCGGAGCTGGAGTCTATGGAAGACAGAAAAGCATTTCTTGCGGAATATGGTCTTCATGAATCAGGTCTGGAGCAGCTGATTCGTGCGGCCTATGCCACGCTGAATCTGATCACCTATTTCACTGCAGGTGAAACTGAAGTGCGTGCATGGACTATTTTAAAGGGCTGGAAAGCACCTCAGGCTGCAGGTGTTATTCATACTGATTTTGAGCGTGGATTTATACGCGCTGAGGTCATAAAAATTCAGGATTACGAAAAATTTAAATCAGAGGCCGGATGCAGGGAGGCCGGAAAGCTGGCCATTGAGGGTAAGGAGTACGTAGTTGCGGACGGAGATGTTATGCATTTTCGTTTCAATGTTTAAAAGAGGTTTTAAGGTTCTTTTAAATTTTGGCCAGGGCATCAATTACTGAATAAATATCCGCGAAATTGCTTCCGGACTCAAGCCCGGAAGAGCACGGAAAAAGGCTGGATTACGGCACTAACAGGCTATCAATTCTTCTTTAAAGGCTCTTCTGATTGGTCAAAAATCTCCTTAAATATTATAAAATCAATGACTTACATGTTATACCATTGGTTTAAGTCAATAGGATAAAACAGAATTCATTTTGAATTTTGCTGATTTTTAGTATTTTAGGTCTTTAACATTCAATTTTTAATAGAGCTACTTTAGTTTTTGACTTAATCTTCAGTGGTTTGAGAGTCCGTTATATTTTTCAGCTAATTAGTCGCGGGGCTTATGTTCCGTTCCATCATCAGTATCTGCTTGCACAAACGCTCAGGGGAATTCTGGTTAAAGGTGGAAATAGGGATTTTTTTAATTCTATCGAATATAATTTTTCAGGGCTCAAAGGACAAACAAGAATCAGCCGAAAAGGTCTTCATTTCTTTTCCTCCAGGGTTACTTTGGTTGTTTCATCAGGTGATCAGGCTCTGCTGGAATATCTTACATCGTCCCTTTTCAAACAGAAGGAGTTGATGATAGGCAGCCTTCAGCTTATTCCTGAAATAACGGAACTTGAAACGGTTCCTTCTCTTTCTTCCAGTGCAAAGTTCCTGTGTCTTTCTCCTTTGGTATTGTTGCCTGGAGCATTCAATGAAGAGGAAGGCAAGCGCTTTGTAGCACCGGGCACGGAAGAGTTTTCAGATCTCCTTTACGAACATACACTTGAAAGAATGGCAGCATCAGGCCGTTACACAGACCAAGACCTGACAGCATTCAGTAAGTTTCAGGTTGTACCGGATGCAGGTTATCTTAAACGCATTGAATCTGATCATAAAAAATTCTCCAGGATTCATCCGATGTTCGATTCAGACATCCGGTATGAAGTCCGTGGTTATACGTTCCCTTTCACGCTTTATGGCGCACCGGAGGTTCTTTCATTTGTATTTGAAAATGGTCTTGGTCGTTATGCTCACAAAGGATTCGGGATGCTCGACCTTGCGGATGATGACAAAATAAGTCTGGATCAATCAAAAGAGGTTCAGTACGCTTAACGCGGATTAAACTTAAAGCCTGAATAACCGGCCAGCACATCTGCCTGAAGACGGATATCTCTTACATAAACCAGAATGTCGTAGTCATTCTCGGTTTCGGCATAGTCACCTTCAATAACAGATGTTGGCTTTCCGTTTTTTATTGATGTGAATCTGTAATTATATAATCCCTGTTTCATAAGGATTACAGCCTCCATCAGTTTACCATTTTTACGCAATTTAAAGGCCTCATTGCTGCTCCAGTCTGTCCAATTACCGCCTACCCATATTTCCTCCCCATCAGCAGGTGTATAATCCAGAAGGAAATGCACATACAAATACTGAGCTGTGGTTTCCGAGTTTCCTGCATCCCGGTTTTCAATTATATAACCTCCATTGAAGTCGCGGTACTGGGCGTAAACTTCGTGGCCTCTAGGTTTGTCTTTAGCCACAAAAAGATGATAAGGTTTGGATGATTTATCTAAATATCCTGTGTTCTGACCCGGAAAGTTAATGGAGCTTATGTCAAAGAATCTGAATTCATTTCCGCCACCAAAAGCAGATTGTTTGTCAAAATAAACATACTCAAGTTGTTTACGGTAATTATCGGCACGAACAGGCAACAAATCTGTAAGAGCATTATCCCAGCGGCTGTTTTGCCTCACCACCACGCGGATATCTTTCATAGGATCCGGCACATCAAGTTTAGGATAAGTTATCGTAAAATTAATCTGTTGAAGATTACGATCAAGTGCAGCCTGTCCCGGCCTGATTAATGGCGACGCTGTTGCCATTGAACCATAAACCATAATGCGGCGCGTGAATACCTTTTCTGATTTATCGCCGTCTCTGTAAACCAACAAAACATAATTCCCGGGAATTTTTACCGGCGGAATTTCAAACCTGTAATGTACATAGGGCAGGTGCGTATTGGAAGAGTATGCGTAATCATTGATGTTGAATTCATTGTACACCGACATGAATTCAAGGTCCCGTAGTCCTGACTCATCCCAGTCGCGATTGCAGTGAATAAGCGTTGCGTAATAATTTTCAGTTGTTTCCCGCATGTCGTCGAATTCAACGATCAGGTTCTGATTCCCGAGCGGTACAGCGGTAGATATTATCTGACCGGTAGAAATGGAACGGGCAGGGTAAACCTCGATGGTCTTGATCAGCGGATCAAAAATCTGCATTCCAGGGATAGCCCCCGAAAATAGCTGAAGTATTATGGTGATATATAACATGAATTACATTGAAGATAATCTTTCTACCAGACCTTCCCATTCCTTGTTCAGTACTTCAAGCTTTGAAATAAGTGTACTGTACCTGGAATTGAGTTCAAGGAATCTTTCGTGATTTGCATAAACTTCAGGTTTCGCAAGCTCTGTTTCAAGTTCTGATTTGCGGGCCTCCGTTTTAACTATTTCTTCTTCTATATTCCGGATCTTATTATTCAGATCTTTTTTCAGTTTATCATTTCCTTGTGAAACAGGGGAGGGCTTTGGTTTCATTTCAGCAACCTGAACAACAGGCTTTTCAGAAACCGGCCGAACTGCTGAGGCTGCCTCTTTGGAAGCTTTCCAGTATAGATATTCATCATAAGTGCCGGGATATTCACGAATCTTGCCGTCTTCAATCCACCAGATTTTATTGGCTACCTGCCTGATAAAATGACGGTTATGTGATACAATCACAAATGAGCCCTGATATTGCTCCAGTGCCTGCACCAGAATGTTTTCTGATATGAAATCCAGATGGTTGGTCGGTTCATCCAGCAACAGAAAATTAGCTTCTGAAATCAGCGTTTTTGCGAGTGCAACTCTCGATTTTTCACCTCCGGAAAGAACCTTGATTTTTTTAAAGACATCCTCATCTGAAAACAAAAAACATCCAAGCAGATTTCGTAGTTCAAGCTCAGTTTTTCCTGAGCCTGCCTGTTTAAGCTCCTCCAGCATTTCGTTTTCAACCCGCAATGATTCCAGCTGATGCTGAGCGTAAAATCCTGTGATCACATTGTATCCGGGCTTCCGTTCTCCTTCCACAGGCTCCGTGCCGTAAAGAATTCTGAGGATGGTGGATTTCCCTTTTCCGTTAGCGCCTATCAGGGCAATCTTATCGCCCCGTTCAATTTTAGCAGAGGTATGATCCAGGATTTTCAGGTCTCCGTATGCTTTTGAAATATTTTCAAATTCCATGATTTGCCTGCCGCTTTGCTGCTTCATGGTGAATTTGAAATTGACAGCCGCCGTATCATCTGCCACTTCCTCAACCTTATCCATCCGCTCAATCATTTTAATGCGTGACTGAACCTGACGGGACTTGGTGGCTTTTGCTCTGAAGCGATCTATAAAACGCTCGGCCTGACGGATTTTCTGCTGCTGGTTTTCAAATGCGTTTTGCTGGATTTCTTCACGGAGTTCCTTTTCCTCGAGGTAGTAATCGTAATTCCCTTCGTAGGTGGTCAGTTGCTGGTTGGCAACTTCAATAGTCCGGTTGGTAACATTATTCAGAAAAGTCCGGTCGTGTGAGACCACCACCACGGCACCATCATAATTACGGAGATATTCCTCAACCCATTCAATGGACGGAAGATCCAGGTGGTTGGTAGGTTCGTCCAGCATCAACAGGGAAGGTTTTTCAAGCAGCAGTTTTGCCAGCATAACGCGCATCCGCCAACCTCCCGAAAATGTTTTCAGCGGGCGGTGCAGGTCAGAGGTAGAAAAACCAATTCCTTCCAGCACTGCCTCTGCGCGGGATTGCATGGTGTAACCATCCAGACGGTCAAATTTTTCCTGCAGTGCAGAAAGTTTTTCAACCAGATTGTCAGAATAGTTATGCTCCATTTCATGAAGCACATTTTCAAGCGCCTTATGAGTTTCCAGGGCTTCTTTAAATGCGCCCATGGCAACCGTAAGAATAGCATCTTCGGACTGAAAGGACAGGAGGTCCTGATTCAGAAATCCGATGGTACAATCTTTGCTTTTGCTAATGGAACCGCTGTCAGGTGTAAGGGTACCGTCGATTATTTTAAGCAGGGTTGATTTGCCTTTGCCGTTCAGCCCGATCAGCCCGATCCGGTCACCCGGTTTAATGACAGCAGAGGCGTTCTCATACAGAGCCCTGCCGCCGATGAAATAAGTAATGTTTGAAACTGAAATCATTTATGAAAAATCCTGCAAAAGTAAGCTACTTTTGGAAGTTCGGGGCCTTTTTAAAGTCGCTCCGGAAATACACCAAACCAGATTATGTTATGAAAGTCAAAAGACACTCTTTAAAAACCCTGTCAACGATTTTTTCAGTTTCATTATTGTTTGTTTTTTGCACCGGTTCAGTGACCGAGCGCGCAGCGGATAACACTCCTTCGGGCTCGAGGGACGCAGACGGGTCGTATCCTGCGATTGTTTCAAGTGCCTCTGAACTGCAGGTTACGGGAGTAAAACTTCCACCCGGTTTTAATATTTCAATTTTTGCCGAGGTAACGGATGCACGCTCCATGAGCCTTAGCCCGTCCGGGACAATTTATGTAGGCAACAAAAGTGAGGGCAGTGTATATGCTGTCAGAGATACAGATGGAGACAACAAGGCTGACAAAAAATGGGTCATTGCCTCAGGACTGAACATGCCGAATGGTGTGGCTTTCAAGGATGGTGACCTGTATGTGGCTGAAGTAAGCAGAATCATAAAATTCTCTAAGATTGAATCGGCACTTGCCAATCCTCCTAAGCCTGTGGTGGTCTATGATAAATTTCCTTCAGATACCCATCATGGCTGGAAATACATTTCATTTGGCCCTGATGGAAAACTCTATGTTCCGGTAGGAGCACCTTGTAATGTGTGTGATAAAGGTCAATCCGTTTATGCATCTATTACCCGTATGAATGCTGATGGCAGTGGTCTTGAAATTTTTGCACGCGGTGTCAGGAACACCGTAGGCTTTACCTGGCACCCTGAAACCAAGTCAATCTGGTTCACAGATAATGGAAGAGATATGCTGGGTGATGACATCCCGCCATGTGAGCTGAACACGGCACCAAGAGCAGGCATGCACTTTGGTTTTCCTTATTGCCATGGCGGTGATATCAAAGATCCTGAATTTGGAGAGGTGAAGCCTTGCAGCGAATTCACTGCACCTGCACAGCGGATGGGTGCCCATGTGGCGCCTCTTGGATTGAAGTTCTATACCGGATCAAAATTTCCTGACAACTACAGAAACATGCTTTTTGTAGCTGAACATGGCAGCTGGAACAGGTCAAAGAAAAGCGGGTATAAAATTTCAATATTGAAGATTTCCGGTAATAAAGCCGTATCCTATGAAACCTTTGCAAGCGGATGGCTTGACGATGCCTCTCAAAAAGTTTCCGGTCGTCCGGTTGACATCTTGCTGATGCCTGATGGAGCAATGCTGGTGAGTGATGACAAGAGAGGGGTTATTTACAGAATTGACTACAAAGGATGATGTCTCAGCGCCCATATGACCTGATCATTTATGGTGCATACGGCTATACAGGCAGGTTGATCACTGAAGTCTGCAAAGCTAAAAACATCCGGGTTTTGATTTCCGGACGATCTGAAGATAAACTGAAGATTTTGTCACAATCATCAGGGTACCCATACATCCCCGCTGACATTAATGATGCTGCAGGTCTTATTTCAGTACTGAGCCAGGCAGTTGCAGTCTTGCATTGCGCAGGTCCTTTTTCACTTACATCCCGTCAGATGGTTGAGGCTTGTCTTGATACCTTTACGCATTACCTGGACATCACAGGGGAGCACGAGGTTTTCACTTTCCTCCATGGTTTGGACAGTAAGGCAAAAAGCAGCGGGATTATGATTATGCCGGGAACAGGTTTTGATGTTGTACCTACTGACTGTGCCGGAGCTTACCTCAAGAACGCATTACCTGGAGCCACGCAATTGAGACTTGCATTCGCAATGGTCCCAACTGGTGTGTCTAGAGGTACCGCGAGAACTGCTTTCATGAGCTTTGGAAAAGAATCCCTTGTGCGTGTAGATGGAGCACTGAAGTCCGTCGGGCCTGAACCTGTAGTAACTGAAATTGATTTCGGATCAAAAAAACTGAAATCTGTTTGTATTTCCTGGGGTGATATCGTAACGGCCTACCATACTACCGGGATACCTAACATTGAAGTCTTTATGGCTTCATCACCCGGACTTTTAAAAAGCATCAGGATGGCATTGAAGTTTAGATGGTTTTTCAGAATTGGTTTTATAAGAAGGATTTTAATCAAGGCAATTGACCGAAGGCCTCCGGGTCCCTCTGAGAATGTACTTCAAAATGGCCGCAGCCTGATTTATGGAAAGGCAACTGATGCCTCCGGTAAAACTGCAGAGGTGAGGATAGAAACCTCAAATGGCTATCGGCTAACCGCTGATATGTCAGTTTTGATCGCAGAAAAGGTTATTAAAAGAAATTTTAAACCCGGATTTCAAACACCTGCTTCGTGTTATGGTCCCGATTTGATTATGGAATTGCCGAACTCCAGGCGCATTGAAAGCGGTGGTATAAAAGCATGATTTTAAGCTTATTTGAGTATATTTGAGGCGTGAAAAAGGGCTTTTTTATTCTTTTCTGTCTTATCCTGGCGGTCCAGTCCAATGCCCAGAAGATCAAATACAAAGACCTTTATGTATTTCTGAGTGGGCGCCAGTACCGGGAGGCCGAGCCTTTGCTTAAAAAGTATCTGAAGGATAATGATGATAACCCAAATGCCTTCATGCACATGGGTTACATTTATGAAGCCAAATTCATGGCTGCAGATGTTCTCAAAGAACCGGGGCAAGTGGCATTATTCGGTGATTCAGCAGCATATTACCTGGACCTGGCAAACAGGAACATGACTGAAAAGGAGATTAAAAAGAACGATGAATTTTATCAGGAACATGCCCGCCGAAATCCAAGAACAGGAGATTTTGGTGTATCTCTTTCAGATGTCGTCAACCACCTGACTGAAAAATCAAAGGAGATCAGAGATCGCCAGCAAAAGATTATAAAACTTAACCGTTACTTTGTTCAAGCCACAGCGGTGTATGAAAGATTGCAACAACAGTACAAATCATTGACAGCACCCTTTGAAAATCAAAAACAATTTTACCTCCGTTCTGATGATAAGTTCCTTGAGGGACTTGATGATTTATCAGCACGACAGGATAGTGTGGTAATTGCGTTCAACAGCTATAAATCTGTTCTTACGCAAATGGGCAAATCATCCTATAATCAGACTCTTCAGACCCTTGAGATTAAAGACTTCAGGAATGATGGCCACACACCCGCTGATTTCTATGCCGATAAGGTTATGTTATGGGATTATAATTACTGGGCAGAAACAAGCTCCGAAACCATAAAAAAGGAGGTTCGCCCGCTCTTAAATAAACTAATCCTTATTGATGCTGACCTTACTACACTGAGGGATAAGGTTACCCGTGATTCCGTAGCTGTTAATCAGGAAATTAATGAGATCAAGGCCGGGCTTTTAAATGGGAAATTGCTTGTTTACGATCCTGATCCAATGCCCTATGTCTTGTTAATGACAAAAATTTCGGAGATCAATTATGGCTCCGAATTTGCAGCAGCCAGAAACGAGCGGCGCTCTGAAGATTTGACGCTGCGACTTGCAGCAAGAGAGCGGGAGCTGGTGGCTCTTTTGGCACTGGACAGCATCCTAAGAATAGCAATGGAACGTAATATTGATGACGAGGCCAAAGATTATTCCGCATATATAAGGGATACATATGGAAGTCTGGAAGTTGTTCAGAGCTATTTAAAAAGCGTTAAAGAATATGCAGACAATCAGCGGGAACGAACTGAACGTGAAATCGCTGAGCTTAGAGAATCAATAAAATGGATTGTGGACGGAGATGATAAGATTCCTGCAATGCCTGGAGTGCAACCAATTGATTTTTATCCTGTATTTATTCAGGAGGAAGCATATACAACAGGAGTTCTGCAT